>CAMOXA010000055.1 GCA_946628745.1 uncultured Verrucomicrobiota bacterium
TGACGGCCTGGAGGCCGGCGGCGAGCTGCGTGCGGATCTGCGCCTGCTGGTTCGTCGGGAAGGCGTCCACGATTCGGTCGATCGTCTCAGCCGCGCCGGTCGTGTGCAGCGTACCGAAAACGAGGTGGCCCGTTTCAGCCGCCGTAATCGCCGCGCCGATGGTTTCGAGGTCGCGCATTTCGCCGACGAGTATGACGTCGGGGTCCTGGCGCAGCGCGCGCCTTATGGCCTCGGCGAAGCTCGGCACGTCGTCGCCGACCTCGCGCTGGGTGATGAGCGACTTGGCGGACGTGTGGTAGAATTCAATCGGGTCTTCGATGGTTATGATGTGGACGCCGCGCTCGTGGTTGATGACATCGAGCATCGAGGCGAGCGTCGTCGACTTGCCCGAACCGGTCGGGCCGGTCACGAGAATCAATCCGCGGGGCTTGAAGAGAAGCTCCTTGACGACAGGCGGCAGGCCAAGCTGCTCCATGGTCATGAGTTTGGAGGGTATCTGGCGCAGAACCGCGCCGTAGCGCCTGCGCTCCTTGAATATGGACACGCGAAAGCGCGTGCCGTCGGGGTGCGCGAGCGCGAAGTCCGCGCCGCCGTTCTTCTCGACCTCGGCCATCTGTTCGTCGGTCGCGATTTCTCTGACAAGCTTGTACGAATCCTCTTCGGTCAGCGACTCGTCGGAAAGCGGCAGCAATTCGCCGTGCACGCGCAGCTCCGGCGGCATGTACGCCCTTATGTGAAGGTCCGAGCCTCCCTCGTCGATTGTCGCCTGCAACAGTTCTTCCATTGATATATCCATCTTGAACTTCCTTTCGAAAACCGGTTTGTATATCGTCGTCCTCGGGGCGCGCGCGTCAGTCGGCGTCGCCCATCGTCACCCTCAGCACCTCCGAGAGGGACGTCATGCCGCTGGCGACCTTCAGCATGCCGTCTTCGCGCAATGTGCGCATGCCCATTTCCCTCGCCCGCTGTCTCAGAAGCGTGGCGGGGGCGTGGTCGAAAATCAGCCGCTGTATCGTGTCGTCGACCTTGAAGATCTCGAAGATGCCCTTTCGGCCCTTGTAGCCGCTCTTGCCGCACTTGTCGCACCCGGCGCCGTGGTACATCGTCTCGGGTATCGTCTTGGCGATCGAACCGAGCATCTTGAGATCGCGCTCCGTCGGCGTGTACGGCTCCTTGCACTTCTCGCAGATCGCCCTTACGAGACGCTGGGCCATCGCCGCCCTGAGCGCAGAAGCGACAAGGAACGGCTTGACGCCGATATCCAAAAGTCGCGTGACGGCAGAAGGCGCGTCGTTGGTGTGCAGCGTCGAGAACACGAGGTGGCCCGTGAGGGCCGCTTCCATCGCGATGTCCGCGGTTTCGGCGTCGCGGATTTCTCCGATCATCACGATGTTCGGCGCCTGACGCAGAATCGACCTGAGCGCCGCCGAGAAGTCGAGGCCTACATCTTTGTTGACCTGCACCTGGTTGATGCCGCTCATCTGGTATTCGACAGGGTCTTCGACCGTGATGAGCTTCTTGTCGGGCGTGTTGATCTGGCCGAGACAGGCGTAGAGCGTCGTGGTCTTGCCCGAACCCGTCGGCCCGGTGACGAGCACGACGCCGTCAGGCAGCTTGATGAGGCGCTCGAACGTCGCCTGGTCGTCGGTGAGAAAGCCCAGCTGCGGCAGACCGAGCGAGAGGTTCGACTTGTCGAGAACACGCATGACTATCGACTCGCCGTGGTTCGTCGGCACCGAGCTCACGCGCAGGTCGAGATCCTTGCCGCCGACGGATATCTGGATGCGCCCGTCCTGAGGGATGCGCTTCTCGGATATCTTCATCTTCGACATGATCTTGATTCGCGAGATGATGGCCTGCTGCAGTCTCTTCGGCGGCGAGTCCATTTTTCTCAAGGCGCCGTCGATGCGGTATCTCACGCGGAATTCTTTTTCCATCGGCTCGATGTGGATATCGGACGCCTTCATTTTGATCGCCGTCGTGATGAGCATCGTGGCCAGCTTGATGACAGGAGCGTCGTCGCCGGTCGCCTCTTCGTCGCCCAGGCCCGCGAACTCGTCGCGCGTCTGCACGTCGGCGTCGGACTCCTGCTGGTAGAGCTTGGCCATCGCCGCCTGCACCTCCGCGCGCGGCGAAACCACCGCTTCGACATCGCGCCCGTGCAGGACATACCTGAGCGAATCGATCGCGTCGTATCCCATCGGGTCCGACAGCGCGACGGTGATGGCGTCTTCGTCGGAGACTACCGGCACCACGCCGTATTTTCTGGCGATGTCGGCGGGAATCTCCTTGACTATGTCAGCGTTTATCGCATCTGCGTTGACGTGGCAGTACTTGAGGCCGAACTGGTCGGCGACAGTGCCGAGAACCTCGTCCTCGCCTATGGTTCCGCCGGCGACGAGCACGTCGAGCGTGGTCTCGTTCTCGGCCTTCATGGATTTCGCGGCGGCCTCGATCTGGTCGGGGGTCAGGAACCCCCGTTCCACCAGAAGCTGCAGCACATATTCGTCGTTGCTTGTCATGTTGTTTTCGTATTATATCTGAATTCGCCGGGTCACGCAAGGGGCTTGCCTATTTTCGGCACCGATGCCATGAGATACCTCGTGTACTCCTCTTTGGGGTGCTTCAGCACTTCGTCGCACGTGCCCGACTCGACGATACGCCCTTTGTTCATCACGATTATGCGATCCGCGACATGCTGCACGACGCCGATGTCGTGCGTTATGAAAATCATGCTCAGATTGAGCTTGCGCTTGAGTTCCGACAGAAGGTCGAGAACCTGCGCGCGGATCGTAAGGTCCAGAGCCGACACCGCCTCGTCGCATATGAGCAGCTCCGGCTTGAGTGCGATGGCCCGCGCGATGCAAAGCCTCTGGCGCTGCCCGCCGGAGAATTCGTGCGGATATCTCTCCAGTATGTCGGTCGGCATCCCGACCGCCTCGAGAAGCTCCGCCGCCTTCACGCGGCGCTCGTCCTTTTTGCACAGTCCGTGGCAGACCATGCCCTCCGTCAATATCTCCATAACCGTGTGCCGGGGGTTCAGCGAGGCGTGCGGATCCTGGAAGACTACCTGCACCTTGCGGCGGTAGGCCATCATGTCCTTGCCCGAGACGCGCGTGATGTCGACGCCGTCGACCGTGATGGAGCCGCCGCACGGCTTGTTCAGCAACAATATCGCCCTGCTGGTCGTCGACTTGCCGCACCCGGACTCGCCCACGACGCCGAGCGTCTCGCCCCGCCTCAAATCGAAACTCACGCCGTCCACAGCCTTGATGTGGCCGACGACAAAACCGAAAATCCCCTTTCGCACCGGGAACCATACTTTGAGATCGCGGACTTCGAGAATATTGTCTTTATTCATTGTTGAATTGAATTATATCATATTTTCCACGCGGTCTCAACACCGGCCCGCGAAAAACGTCTACCTCGAAAGGGCGAACCTCCACGCGCGCACCCTGCCGTTGGGCATGTCCTGGCGCGGCGTGCAGCGAAAGCCCGCGACCTCCACTTCGCCGCCCATGTCGACAACGAGGTAGTGCGGACCCTTCGCGCGCCCGCCGTCCCACTTCGAATGCCAGAAGTTGGATATCTGCCCGTCGATCGCGTTCTCGGCGGACGCGTCCTCGCGCACCGTCTCCTCGCTCGAAACCGAGACGAACCGCCACTTGTCGTGCGGCACGCTCGCCCCCTTCGCGTCCAGTATCTCGAATTCGGCGATCGAGGCGAGGTCTTTGACGTTCGGCCAGGCCGAATCCACCACGAACGCGAAACGCCGCGCCTTTTCAGGCTTCGGCAGCATGACCTCCTGCGCCGCGACGCTATCCGGGAACTCGCCGCGCATCGTCGGGTTCTCTGGCGGCTCGTAGGGCGCGCTCACGCGCTTTGGCGCCGTGATGAAGTCGTCCTCGGGATGCATCTCGTCCAGGACCGGCCTGTCGACGAACTTCAAGCTTTTCATCGGCACGTTGCCGCCGAAATCGAAGACGACGAACTCGTTCTCCCCTTCGTTCAGCCAACAGCCCGGCACGAACATCGTCTGCGTCGGGCCGATTCCCCAGAACCGCCCGAGCGGATGCCCGTTCACCCAGACATGCCCCTTCTTCCAGCCGCGAGTCAAAAGGAACGTGTCTTTCGCCGCGGGCACCTTGACCTTGAAGCGCTTGAACTGGCCGGGCGTCTCCGGCGAGATTATGCGGCGGTAGAACTCGCTCGCGCTCTCGAGATCCAATTCGGGACCGAAGCAGTACGCGACCCAACCGGCGACCTCCTTGCCGTCCAGCGTCACAGGCGGCAGAAGCCCCTTCGCGGAATTGTTCATCGCCGCGCCGAAATTATAGCGGCTCATGTGCGTGACGAGAATCGCGATGCACGCCGTCCCGTCCGGCACTGCGACGCCGCGGTTCGGGAATCTGCGGTCGAGGAATCCAAGAAATTTTCCCGAAATGTTGTCGATGACAATCGCCTGGTCGCGGATGTTCGGGGCCTTGAGGATGCCGCCCTTGGCGCCTTTAAGGCGCGTGCCGTACGCGACGGGTCCGTAGCCGCACCCCAGCATTTCCATCGGCAGCGGCTTTTCGTGCATTTCAAGTCCGTCGAAATCGTGGCGCTTCTTCAAAACGGCCAGCTCGGCCTCTGCGTCGCTTTCGAACGCCATGAGAGGCATGGGCGGCGGCGGTTCGGGCAGCGCCGCGCGCTCTTCTTCCGTCATATGCTTCTTCAAAAGATCGCGCAGGGCCGTAAACTTCGGCGTGGCGCGGCCCTGCTCCGAAATCGGCGCTTCGTAGTCGTAGCTGGACGTCTGCGGCTGGAACGGCGAGTTGCAACCCGCCCACCAGCCGAACGTCGTGCCGCCGTGCGCCATGTAAAGCGAGAACGACCCGCCGACGGAAAGCATGTAGTCGATGTCGTCCAGCATCGCCTTCACGCTCTTCGTGTGGTGCCGCTGGCCCCACGAGTCGAACCACGCCGGATAGTACTCGCCGCACATCAGCGGACCCTTCGGCTGGACTTCGCGCAGCTTCGCGAAACCGTTCTTCGGGTTCGACCCGAAGTTCACGACCTTGAGAACCTCGGGAATCGCCGCCTTCTTGAGCTGGTAGGCGGGGTTGCACGTGAAAACCGGCACGTCGAACCCGCCCTCGCGCATCGCGTTGTACAGCTCTCTGAGGTACTCCCCGTCGTCGCCGAAAAAGCCGTATTCGTTCTCGTCCTGGACCATGAGGATGGGACCGCCGTGCGTAATCTGCAAGTCCTTGAGTTCCGCAGCGACGCGCTTCATGTAGGTCTTGGCCGGTTCAAGGTAGGCGGGGTCGCGCGTCCTCACCTTCACCTTGTCGGCGCCCTTGTCCAGAAGCCACCACGGCAGACCGCCGAACTCCCACTCCGCGCACGAATACGGGCCCGGCCTCAGCAGAACCCAAAGCCCCTCCTCCTGCGCCAGGCGGCAGAATTCGGCGACATCCTTCTCGCCAGAGAAATCAAACTTGCCGCGTTCCATTTCGTGATAGTTCCAGAACATGTACGCGCAGACGGTGTTAAGCCCCATCGCCTTGCACATTTTGAGGCGGTGGCGCCAGTAGGCGCGCGGAATTCTGGCGAAGTGAATTTCGCCGCATCGGATCTGGAAAGGCCTCCCGTCGAGAAGGAACGCGTCCTTTTCATAAGAGACCTCGAATACATGGTTCTGCGCTTTGGCGGACCCAGCCGCGAGCGCCAACGCCGCAAGCAGTGATATGGCAACTTTCATGATGCCTTTCATTGTACCATATCTTCGCGGCGTTGTCTACAAGGATGTGCAAATGGCCGGCGCAGACATTTCCCTTGCGGACCTGGTCTTCGACTGAAGCATGGGTGTTTCAGCCGCCCGGCCGGCTCAGAGTCTGGCGATGACGCCGCGAATCGACCTTTCGCGCGCTTCGACCGATTCACACAGCCTGAACTGCACCCGCGCGCGGTTCAGATTCTGTTCAGGCTGGGTCGTCTTGAAGTAGACATTGCCCGCCAGATAGTCCTGGAAGAACCTCAACCCCAGTTCGAACGGCAGAAGCCTTATGGAATCATAGAGGTACTCGCGGTCGGCGTCCGTCATGAACGCGCCCGCCTCGCGCATGTAGCCCTTGCAGAACGCCGTCGCCAGATCTTCGTCGAACACGACCTTGGCGAGGTTCGTCTCTTCCTCGCCCGCGGGATTGCATATCGAGCGCAGCGCGTCGCCGAAATCGAGGTGGGTGAGTCCCGGCGAAACCGTGTCTAGATCTATCATCGCCGTGCCCTTGCCCGTCACATCGTCGATCATGATGTTGTTCACTTTCGGGTCGCCGTGGAACATCCGCTTTTTCAGTTCGCCGCGCTTCTCGGCGTTCTCGAGGCACAGAGCGAATTCGCGGCGCTCTTCAATGAACTTCGCCAGGCGCTTCGCTTCCATCGACGCGCCCAGCAGTTCCTTCGCGCCCCCGGTGGCGAGCGTCCTGTCGTAGTTCGCGAGATATCCGCTCGTGACGTGAAAGCCCGGCAGAGGGTCCTTTATGGAACCGGGCGCCATGTCGCTTATGAGATAGTGGAAGTGCCCCAGCGCCGCGCCGCATTCCATCGCGTGCTCGGGGCCTTGGGCGACGTCGAAGGCGTGCGCGGACATGATGCGCGTTATCACGCGCCACACCTCGCCGTTGTCGTCCACGACATAGTCCTTCGAGTCCTTGGCCTTGATGATTCGAGGCATCTGCCAGACGCGGTCGTCGCGCCCCTTGTCGGCGTCGGCCTCGAGCTTTTCGTGGCAGTGCTTGGTGACCTCGTGCATGTTCGCCATAATCACCTCCGGCTCGGGGAAGACATTGCGGTTCACACGCTGCAGAATCACCTGTGTCTCCGAGAAGGTGTTGCGGTATATCGCGAGAAAAGTGTCGTTGATGTTGCCGTTGCCGAACGGCTGGAGCGAAACGAGACGCCCCTTAATATTGAACTTGTTGATCAGTATCGAAAGTTCCATCTCTTTTCCTTTTTTGGGTTGCGGAAAATTATGCCAAAAAAACGGCCGCAGGTCAAGGGGCCATTTGCGGACATTGCGCAAAAAGCGGGGAAGAACACTCCGGCCGCGCTTTCGGGCAGCGCGGATGGAAGGCGCACCCCTCCGGCCAGTCGGTAGGCGGCGGCACCGTGCCCGGGATGTCTTCGAGCGGCGCGTCTTTCGGCGCGTCGAGACGCGGCACCGCCGCGAGCAGGCCTTGGGTGTACGGGTGCCGCGGCGACGACAGAACTTCGGCGACCGGGCCGGATTCCACGATTTCGCCGGCGTACATGACGTTCACCAGATCCGAATACTGTGCGACGAGCCCGAGGTTGTGGGTGATGAGAAGCACGGCCGTACCGCGCTCGCGCGCGACGCGGTCTATTAGATCGAGAACGTCCTTCTGCGTCGTCACGTCGAGAGCGGTCGTCGGTTCGTCCGCTATGAGCAGGTCCGGATCGGCCGCGAGCGCCATCGCGATCATGACGCGCTGCTGCTGGCCGCCCGAAAGCTGGCACGGGTACTTTGCGGCGGCGTCCGGCGGGAGCCCTACATCGGCCAGCAGACGGCCGACGGTGTACTGCGGCTTGCGGCCGCGCGGGAAGGCCTCCGCAATCTGCCGCCCGGCTTTCATCACCGGATTGAGCGACTGCATCGGATTCTGGAAAACATAAGAGATTCGCGGCCTTCCTGCTATCTCGCCCGATATCTCCGCGCGGTCCACTAGCCCGCCTATAGCGAGCGACGTGAGCGACTTGCCGCACCCGGACTCGCCCACGAGGGCGACACGCCCCTTCTCGGGCACCGAGAACGACACGTTGCGCACAGGGACGGACGTTTTGCCGTCGAACCGGAACGCAACCCTGAGCCGCCTGACGTCCAGAAGCATCACCGGCGTCCCATGACGAGTTTGCCGGCCAGATAGTACAGCGCCACGAGAGCCAGCGCCGCGGCGACGACCGTCGGCAGATGCGCCGCGGCGAGATCCTTGCCTTTCACGACGAGCTCCAAATACGACATGTCTGCCGCCGAACGCCCCAGCATGTAGCCCGTCGCCGCCAGGACGGCCGACCATACGCCGGCGCCTAGTGCGGTAAACAGCGTGAACGAACCGAGCGGCATTCGCGCGATGCCCGCCGGGATGGATATGAGCTGGCGGATGACGGGGACCAGCCTGCAGACGAATGTCGTCGCCGCGCCGTACTTGTTGAAAAGCTCGCAGGCCCTGTCGAGCGGCTCCTTCTTGACGAAGAAATACCGTCCGTACCGCTCCAGAAACGGCTTGCCGAGCTTGAGCGAAAGAAAATAGTTTAGGTACGCACCGGCCAGCGAGCCGGCGATTCCGGCGAGCACTGCGACGACGAGCGCCGCCGCCGGCGGGTTAATGCCGAGTTCGCCGCGCGCGGCGAGGAACCCGGCCGGGATCATGACAA
>CAMOXA010000056.1 GCA_946628745.1 uncultured Verrucomicrobiota bacterium
GGGGAAGGTGTTCGAGTGCGACGGCCACGAGTACGACCAGATAGACCGCGTCTTCCGCCGCGCGATGAAGGTCGCCGGGGCGCCTGCGCTGGTCATCGCCAAGACCCACATCGGCAACGGCGCGCCGAACAAGCACGATTCGAGCGGGTGCCACGGTTCGCCGCTCGGCGCAGAAGAGACGAAGGCGATGAAAACCGCTTTGGGCTTCGATCCCGACAAGGATTTCTTCGTGCCCGAAGAGGTGTACGCCATGTTCTCCGAACGCGCCGGCGCGATGCACAGGCTCGCCAAGCGTTGGCGCCGCCAGAATCCCTCGATCACGGGCGAGACGGTCGAGCCTGACTACATGAAGCTCGTCGCGGCGCTCCCCAAGTACGAAGTCGGTTCTTCGCACGCCACTCGCAACGTCTGCGGAGAGGTCCTGAACGCGCTGGCGCCTGTCGTCCCCGAACTGGTCGGCGGCTCTGCGGACCTCGCCCCGAGCAACAAGACCTACATGAAGGGCATGGGCGATATCGGGCCCGGTTCTTTCGACGGCCGCAACATACACTACGGCATCCGCGAACTCGCCATGGCCGCGATGGCGAACGGCTTTACGGCTTTTGGCGGCTGGCGCGGATACGGCGCGACATTCTTCGTGTTCAGCGACTATACGCGCCCGGCCCTGCGCCTCGCGGCGTTGATGAGGCTGCCGACCCTGTTCTTCTTCTCGCACGACAGTTTCTACGTCGGCGAAGACGGCCCGACGCACGAGCCGGTCGAACAGCTCGCGGCGCTCAGAACGATGCCGGGAGTGGTTTCGTACCGTCCGGCGGACGCGACGGAGACGGCTTACGCGATAGTCGAGATGCTGATGGACATCAAGCGTCCGACATGCCTGCTCACGACGCGGCAGAACTTGCCGACGCTGCCCGGCGTCAGGCACGAGGGTGTCGCGAGGGGTGCGTATGTGATTTTCGAGTCTGGATCGCAGGGCATGGACACGGTCCTGTTCATCGCGTCCGGCTCCGAAGTGTCCCTCGCGATAGAGGCAGCGAAGAGGCTCGCCGCGGATGGAAAGTCCGTCAGAGTGGTTTCCATGCCCTCGATGGAACTTTTCCTTTCCCAGAAGGCGGAGTATCGCGATGCCGTCGCGCCGGAGCTGATGAAGCGCCGCGTGATCGTCGAGGCGGGCGTCCGCTTCGGTCTGGGCCGCTTCCGTCTCGCCCACAAGACGACCCGTTTCGTGACGATGGACCGCTTCGGAGAGTCCGCACCGTACAAGGTTCTCGCCGAAAAGTTCGGTTTCACGGTGGACAACGTCTACAAGGTAGCGAAGGAAATCGCCTGACATGACATCCGAAACTCTGACGGCGGTCTCGCCGATTGACGGGCGCTATGCTTCGAAGTGCGCCGAACTAAGGGACGTGTTTTCGGAATACGGCCTCATAAAGCGCCGCGTACTCGTCGAGTGCGCCTGGCTGGAGGCGCTGTGCGACGCGAAGGAAATCGCGGAGTGCAAGGCGCTTTCGGCCGCGGAGCGCAAGGCTCTCAAGGCGATTGCCGCCGGAGTTTCGCTTGAAGACGCCGCGCGCGTGAAGGAAATCGAGCGCACGACGAACCACGATGTCAAGGCGATAGAGTATTTTCTCAAGGAGAAGGTCAAGGGCACGCCGCTCGAAAGCCGCTCGGAGTTCATCCACTTCGCGTGCACGTCGGAAGACATCAACAACATGTCGCACGCTTTGATGCTGCGCGACGGAAAGGCCGTGCTGCGCGCGGCGATGGATGAACTGACGGCGAAAGTCTCGCAGATGGCGAAGGACTGGGCGAAGGTTCCCATGCTTGCCCACACGCACGGTCAGCCCGCCTCGCCGACCACGATAGGCAAGGAGCTCGCCGTCGTGTCGGCCCGTCTGCGGCGGCAGGCGGCGGAAATCGACCGTCTCGTCATGCCGGCGAAAATGAACGGCGCGGTCGGCAATTTCAACGCGCATCTTTCGGCGTATCCGAAGACTGACTGGGAGAAGCTCTCGCGCAAAGTCATCGAGTCGCTCGGCCTCAGGCAGAACCGCCTCACGACCCAGATCGAGTCGCATGACGGCATAGCGGAGCTTTTCGACGCCATATGCCGGTGGAACTCCGTTCTGCTGGATTTCGACCGCGACGTGTGGATGTACGTCTCGATGGGCTATTTCAAGCAGCGCACCGTGAAGGGCGAGATCGGCTCCTCCACCATGCCGCACAAGGTCAACCCGATCGACTTCGAGAATTCTGAAGGCAATCTCGGTCTCGCCAACGCCGTGATGGGATATATGGCGCGCAAGCTGCCGGTTTCCCGCATGCAACGGGACCTTACCGATTCCACGACGTTGCGCAACATGGGGGTCGGCTTCGGCTATACTCTCATAGCGATTCGCGCAACGATCAAAGGTCTCGGGAAGCTCGAGTTGAACGAAGAGCGTCTCGAGGCTGATCTCGACGCGAACTGGGAGGTTCTCGCCGAGCCGATCCAGACCGTAATGCGCAAGGTCGGCATGGACCGTCCGTACGAAAGATTGAAGGAGCTGACGCGCGGCCGCCGCGTAAACGCCGCGATCATGCGCGACTTCATAGAGGCGCTGCCGCTGCCGGCGGAAGACAAGGCCCGGCTGAAGAAGCTCACGCCGGCCACTTACGTCGGGCTCGCCGCGAAGTTGGCGAAACTGGGTTGATCGCGAGACGCGGGGGAGATACGAAATGTTCGTCAGATTCACAAAGAAAGACGGTACGCTTGTCTGGCTCAACGCCAATCTTATCGTCACCATAGAAGCCGTTCGCAACGGCGGCGCGATAGTCGTGCCCGTGGGCGACGGCCTGGATTACGAAGTGCGCGAATCGGTCGAGACCATCATACCAATGATCGAGGACGCCCAGAGCGACATGGCGCTCGTGCCGGTTCCTACCAGGGATGCGCTGGTGCCATCGCTGGGGACGGTCGCGGCGGAGCGCCGGGAAGAGGCCGAGGCGGAAGACGAACGGCGGCAGAAGCAAGCCTCCAAATCGCGGCAAAGCCATTCGCATAGGCAAGGACGGGCCAAAAAGCAAGAGCAGACGCAGACCCAGGACGAAAAGCCCGAGGCCGCCGCACCCGAGCAGGAAGCGGCACCCGAGGCCGCCGCGCCCGAGCCGGAAGCGGACGCGCAGGGCGGACAGGTCCAGGAAAACGGACCTCTGGCCGAGGCCGAGCCGGCGGAGCAGCCGTCATTTGAAGAACCTGCCGTGGTGCAGGCCGACAGCCAGCCGGAAACGACAGAGGCGGAATCCGCAAACGCGGTGGCGGCCGTTGCATCCATCAAGGCCGAGATAGAAAAAGCCGCGGAAGCGGCCGATCCAAAGCCCGCCAAGCGTGTGCGGAGGGAAAAACCGAAGCTTGCGCCAGCGGGAACGCCCGCGACGGCCGGCGAGCGCAAACTCCCAGTGCGACGCCGCACATCGCGGCGCACGCCGCTCGAAATGTCGGCCGAGGACATCGACCGTCTTCGATCGATGGCGCCTCGCACGGTCAAGCGTGTAATCAACTCGCTCAAGTCCGGGTTCAAAGTGTCCGATTCCGAGGCGACAGTCCGCGCTCTTATAGAAAACAACATAATCGAGGCAGACGAAAACGGACGTGTAACGTGGCTGCCGGTAAACGGTTGACGCGCAGCCCGGTTGAACCTGACGCCTGCCGGCTGCGTTTAACATCTTGAAGGAGATTTAAATGAAAGCACTTGAAGCGGCCGGCGTCTGCAAAAGGTACGGTAGCCGCGAAGTCCTGAAAAACTTCGCGCTGTCTGTCGAAGAGGGAGGTTTCGAAGCCCTTATGGGGCCGAGCGGCAGCGGGAAGTCGACGTTCCTGCATCTCGCGGCGGGACTTCTCGTTGTCGACGCAGGCGAGATTCATGTCGGCGGGGCAGATGTTACGAAGATGTCCGACTTCGAGGCGGCGAAATTCCGCCGCCGTCATGTCGGCGTCGTGTTCCAGGCGTTCAATCTGCTGTCGGACAAGTCGGTCAGGGATAATATCCTTCTTCCCGTGAGGCTTGACGGCGCCAGACCCGACGAAGCGAGGTTCGACAGCCTTGTCGACGTTCTCGGTCTCGCGGACAAGATCCATTCAAAGAGCGAGGAACTTTCCGGCGGCGAGCAGCAGCGGGTGGCGATTGCACGCGCTCTGATGGCCCGGCCGGACGTGGTGCTGGCCGACGAGCCGACAGGCAATCTCGACGCGGATTCCGCCAAGGGCATATGCGAACTTTTGAAGCGGCTCAATGCGACGGAGCGCAGCGCCATTTTGACGGTCACGCACGATCCCGTTGTAGCCGCATCCGCGAAGCGAGTCCATTTTCTCAAGGACGGGGCGATTGCCGCGACGCATGAAACGCTCGGCGACCCGCAGCTGGTCTCGAAACTCTATCTGGAGTGCTTCAAGTGAAGACTCGCCATGTCTGCGCGGTGTTCGGGATAGCGGTTGCCGTCGGAACCGTGGTTTTCATGCGTTCGCTTGTCGCGTCCAACGACGCGCAGTCGCTGGTTGTCGCCAGACGCCTTCTTCAGGAGCTCCCGGTGGATGCAGGAGCGCCTGTCGCGCGACTGTCGCTCGACTACCGCCCGGGAGGCCGTGTCATGCAAGGTCCGCCGATTATGGCCACGCTTGCGGTTAAAGACGGGATCGACGGTGTTCTTGTCGCGAAGTCGCTTATGGCTCAGCGCCATTTGCCGCCGCCGGCGGCAGGCGAGGAGTTGACGCTGGTCGGGCGGCGCGGCGCTTATAAAGTGAAAGTCGCGGGTGTTTTGGATTGGGATCGCCCGGCCAGAGGCTATCCGAACATGTTCGTTCCTCAATCCGTCGCCGACGGGATCGCAGAAGAGTGGACGCCTTTCGAGGCGGTTTCGGCCGAAGACATGGCGCCTGCGTTCATGAGTGACGCCGGGCGCAACTTCGACAGGGCCAAGGCTCTCTTGATATGGGCCGCGGCGCTTACGGCGCTGGCGCTGCTGGTCAATTCGCTTTTTTTGTCTGTAGAGGCAAAGCGCCGCGACATAGCCATATTGCGCATGGTAGGCATGACGCGCGGCGGGGTCGTCAAGCGCGTCTTTCTTGAGGCTTCGGCGCTTGCAGGCGCAGGCTGGGCCGCAGGCGCGGCGTTCGCGGTCCTGGCGCTTGCCGCATACACAGCCTGCGATCCGGCGCTGTTCCCGGCGGGATATGCAGTGTCGCGCGGGTCGCTCGCGGCGACCGCCGCGGCCACGCCGGTTGTCGCGCTCGCAGCCGCGCTCCTCGCCCTGCGGCCGGCTCTCGAAGTAAGGCCCCTCGAAGCGTCGAGCGCGCATCATCCCAGGAAGCGGCACTTCGGCATGATGCTTTCGTTCGCATTCGGTTTCGGCGCTTTCGCCGCAGTCGAGGTGTGGGGTTCGTCCCTGATGAGCTCGTTCGTTCCTTCGCCGGAATGGCCGGACGCGATAGTGTCGGTTCTGCCGGGCGGAGTCTCCAGCTTCGACATAGAGAAACTCTCGTCCATCGACGGTGTAAGACGCATCGCCGAACTGCAGCCTCTACAGGTAAATCTGTCGCCGCTGGAAGAAATGCCGGGTTTCGGCGGAAGCGCCGCCGGGCAGGGCCGCGGCGGCAAGCAGTACCGCAACGCGCTCCTTCTGGCGAGCGACTGGCTGCCGGACTTCCGCTTCACATCGGGCAGTCGCGAGGAGGCCGAGAAAGCGCTCGCCGAAGGAGACAACTGCGTCATCACCGAAATGATGGCCCGCGCGCATGGCTGGCGGATGGGCGACAGTGTGGCGCTTGATTGCGGACGCGACTTCAAAATGCAGCTGAAGATCGCCGGAATAGTCGACCTGAACTGGCATATGGTAACAAGCAGGGGTCTCGTGCGAGGTCTGAACAGAATGCCGGTCAATACAGACGGACCGGTCTTCGTCGGCTTCGACACGATTGCCGCGGCGGACATGCGTCCGCAGCATTATGTACCCATGACGCATCTGTGGCTTTCGTACGACGAAGACTTTCTCGCCAGCAACGGAGTCTTCGGCGCCGGACGCATCGTCGAGCGCGAAATCGTCGAAGCGCTTGGCGGCGCGTACACGTGCGACGACAGCGGCGAAGTCCGCGGCAACACCGTACGCCTGCATTCGCGCGATGAAATAGCGGACGGGACGCTGGCGCACGGCGTGGACATAATCGGCTCGATGGCGCGCGTCCCGTTCATATTCATAGCGGTGATTTCGCTTGGATTCGTCGCGATGGTGACGGCAAGCGCCGACTCGCGCAGCCGCGAGTTCGCGGTGATGCGCGCCGTCGGTGCAACCCGTCTGCAACTGGCCGGAGTGCTCGCGCGGGAGGCTTTGAAAGTAGCTTCGGCCGGAATCGTCATGGGACTGGCAGGCGGATCGCTCGCGGGATGGCTTTTCACATTCGCCACACGAAAGGTCATGGCCAACTGGGGCCTCCCGGCGAGCTTCGCCGTGCCGGTGCGGACGCTTGCCGCCGGCGCGGCGCTTGCGGTGGTTTTTGCGCTTGCGGTGGCGGTTCCTGCCGCTCTCGCAGTCGTATCGCGCATGACCCGCCGCCGTCAGGCTAGAGGATCTCGATCTTCTTCGCCTGCGTTTCAGGGCGTTTCCTGATTACAATCGTCAGAACGCCGTTCTCGAGTTTCGCCGAGAGAGCTTTCGTGTCGGCCATTTCAGGCAGGTCGGCGCTGATGGCATAGTTGGTGTGCTCGAATTCAGTGACGATCTGCTTGAATCCCGCGGGATTCTGGTGCTTCGCGTGAGTCTTGAGAGTCAGAGTCTTGCCGTCCATCTTCAGATCGACGTCTTCCTTGCCGACTCCGGGAAGCTGCACCTTGAGTTCGTACTCCTCCGGCTTTTCGGTGAAAGTCGCAGCGGGGACTTCAAATTTATCTTCGTTCATTTTCATTCTCCTTTCCTTGTCTTGCCATTGCCTGTTGTCAGGCGATTGCGATTTTCTTGACGCCTTCGGCTTCTGCCTTGGGCAGTTCTATGCGCAGAATGCCGTTCTCGAACTTGGCATTCGCTTTGGCGGCGTCCACTCGGAAGGGCAGCTCGATGCGCCTGCTCCAGGCCGGAGAGTGAACAGTCTTGCCGTCTTCTGCAGGGGCCGGTTTGTCGGCGACGACAATCGCCTGCGCCTCCAGTGTGAGGTCAACAGTCTTTGCCGTCTTGCCCGGCAGCTGAATATCGACGATCATCGCGTTGTCGTCAAGAAACACGTTCACGGGCGGGAATCGCCCGGTGGCGCGTGCCCTCATGCTCCTGAAGACGTTTCCGCCGACGTTCAGCATGTCGTCCAGGAAGCTCCATGGATCCATATTCATCATTGTGTTCATGTTCTTGTTCCTTTCTTTGTCGTTTGACAACACTATGCATAATGCACCTCGCGTGCCAACGACGTGCCGACGGCGTCAAGGAACGTATTTTCCCGCCAAGCGTGACACCTTGTCGCGAAAGTGGGACAAAACAGAACCGCGGGACTTGGGGGAAGTCTCAAGTGGCCGCAAGGATGTCTATCGCGTCCGAGAGTGTCTGGCGCACGCGGCAGATGGCGCGTATGTCGTCCGTCGGTTCGACAATGTCCGGTATCATAACTGCGCCCATGCCTGCCGCGCGGGCACCTTTGATTCCGCTGATGGCATCCTCGAATACGCAACAGTCTTGAGGCGGCAGCCCCAGCTTCCGGGCGGCGAGCAGAAAGATGTCCGGGGCGGGTTTGGAATGCTCGACTTCTTCGCCTGTGGTTATCGCGTCGAAGTATTCGCGCACTCCGGCCGCGGACAGATTGTGCTCGACCACCTTGCGAATGGAACTGCTGGCGACAGCCGTCTTGATTCCGCGAGAACGGCAGAACTGGAGCATTTCCATGAGTCCTGGTTTCTTCTCCGGCGTGGTGTCGAGCTGGCGGTTCCATGCGAGAGAGGTCGCCGTTTTGCAGAACAGAGGAACATCCAGCGCCGGATACGCCGCGGCGGACATCTCGGCGATGATTTTCAAGCCTACGCCGCTAAACCGGCGTGGAAGGGCCGCGTCTATGTCGACGCCTTGCAGTTTGGCGGCCTCCACCCATGCTGTCTGGTACAATTTTTCGGTGTCGAACAGTAGCCCGTCCTGGTCGAAAATCGCGCCGCGATAGCGCGGTTTCGCGCCGGTGTCTGTCGAGTTTGCGTTCATGGCGGAGTATTATACCATTTTTCCCCCAGGCGCGCGAGTCGCTTTCACCGCGGCACTTTACCTGCCACTTCGACCCGTCTTACCTGCCACTTCAACCCAGTTTACCTGCCACTTCAACCCTGTTTACCTGCCACCTCGAAGGCCTCCGGGTGGCACCCAACACGACGCGGA
>CAMOXA010000057.1 GCA_946628745.1 uncultured Verrucomicrobiota bacterium
CCCTGAACCTGACTTCGCGTTTTGTCGGGTGCACATTGACGTCCACCTGGTTCGGCGGCAGATCGATGAACAGCACCACCGACGGGCGCACATCGCCTTGACGCCGCGGGTACGCCTCGCGAAGAGCATACGCTACGGCGGGTGCGCTCGCCGGGCGTCCGTTCACGTATATAAACTGGTCGTGCCGGGTGGGCGTGTTCAGGTTCGGTCTCTCGATGAATCCGTAGACCCTGACGGGAGAGCCGGCTCCATCTTCTGTGCAGGGCCAGTCGAGCTCAAGAAGGTCGGCGACAAAATCAGGTCCGAAAAGCTCGCGCATGCGGTCCGCGAGCGACGCGGCCGGCGCGAGGCGATAGGCCTCCCGTCCGTCCACTGAAAGCGAAAAACCGATGGATGGGTGTGCGAGCGCATGAATTGTGAAGACGGACTTTACGTGGCTTTCTTCAGTCGCGTAGGACCGCAGGAACTTGCGCCTCGCGGGAACGTTGCAGAACAAGTCCCTAACTTCGACAAGGGTCCCTGGCGGGCAGCCTGCCGAACGCACTTCTGCCAGCACGCCGGCGTTGACCTGCACAAGCGTCCCTTCGTCCGACTCGCGGGTGCGGGTGGTTATCGTGAAGCGCGAAACGGACGCTATCGACGGGATCGCCTCGCCCCTGAAGCCGAGAGTGTCGATAGCTTCGATGTCGTTGACGTCGAGAATCTTCGACGTGGCCTGGCGCTCAAGCGAAAGAACAGCGTCGTCGCGGCTCATGCCGCAACCGTCGTCTTGGACTGAAACGAGCTTTCGCCCGCCCTGGGTGACGGATATGCGAATCGACCTGGCGCCGGCGTCGATGGAATTTTCCACAAGCTCCTTGACGACGGAAGAAGGCCGCTCGACGACTTCGCCGGCCGCGATTTTGTTCGCTACATGAAGCGGCAGAACTCTTACATGTCCGTCTCGGGGAGTCATCGCAATCAGACGTCCAAAGTGATGTTGCGGCGGATGAAAGCCGGCACGTCGAGATCTTCGCCGTTCCAGACGGTAGGTTCTACGTTGTTGAATCTGCCGCGGCCCTGGGGACCTTGGGCGAGGGGATTCTTCGTACGCTTTGACGGGCGCTTGCCGCCGGGATACGCTTTTTCGTCGTCGGCATCGTCCGACTCCTCGCCTGATTCGAAAAGCAGGACGACGACCGAAATGCGGCCCGTGAAAGTCTCCTCGTCGTTGACCGTGGCGAGGTCGAACGACGCGCGTCTGCCGAAAGCGTCGCGAACGCCCTCCGCGATGCAACCGACTTCGGAAAGCCTCAAGTCCTCGCCCGCGAGGATGCCGCAGAGTATCGAGCGGACGGGACCTGTCGCCGCGGCCAGAAGGGGAGAGCGGGCCAGCGCGTCCACCGCGTCGGCCGAGCGGTTCGGGCCCTGGACGTTGACCGTGGCGAAACGTCCGCGTCCGGCCTTGGCGACGATCTTGCGCACGCGCTCGGGATCCAGCCTTATGTAGCCGGGCTTCGCGAGAATGCGCCAGAACAAAGTCACGGCCGACGCGAGAGTGTCGACGGCCCTGCGCATGGCAAGGTCCATCTGGTCGACATCGCCGATCAGTTTGTCGAGGCTCACATAGACCGCCGAATTGGAAGCTTCGGAAATCATGGACTGTAGACCGCGGGCGCGGCGGATGCGTTCGTCTCCTTCGAACGCGAACGGGAGAGTCGCGAAGACGATCGTCGCGACGCCGCGCTTGTCAAAATGCTTGACGATTTCAAGCGTCGCGCCGCCGCCAGTGCCGCCGCCGAGCGAGGTCACTATCACTGCGAGGCGAACGCCTTCCAGGGCGGATTCGAACGACTTCAGGGAATCTTCGGCCGCGAGTCTGGCCTGGACGACATCGCCGCCCGAGCCGTGGCCCGAGAGCCTGTCGCCGCCGAGCAGGATGAAGGGCGCCCCGGGCCGGCTGGAAGAAGCGTCGGTGTCGGCGAGCACGTAGCGCATGGATTCGCCGAATGCGCGGCTGACGCCGTGCGCTATCGCAGATCCGGCGCCGCCTACGCCGACAAGCAGAAGGGGAGAGTTCGCGTTCATTTGAAAAGTCCTTTGAACAAGCTGGAGATGAGAGGCTTGCGTTCGTAGTTGCGGTGGGCGAACATGAGAGCGCCGGCGACAGCTGCGAACGACGCGGGCGCTTCGACATCGGCCATGCCGTCGACATGTATCGGCCGGCCCGTCCTGACGGGGAGCCCCAGTTCGCGCTGGATGAGGGTGTCAAGACCGCGCATCGCCGCGCCGCCGCCTGTCATGACGACGCCGGACTGGAGCCTGTGCAGGAGATCTCGTTCTTCGAGACTGTCGCGGATGATCGCCATTAGCTCTTTCATCCGCAGGTTGACAACCGTATCGAGAGCGCGACGCGAAACTGTGCGCTTGTCGATGAGCGGCGTGGCGCCCTTGACCTGGACGCGGGCGCTCGCCGAGCGGTCGGCGCCGAGCACGGCGCAAGCCTCGGTGCGCTTCAGGGCGTCCGCCTGGGACTGCGTCGTCTGGAACGCATAGGCGATATCGTTCGTCACATGGTCGCCGCCGACGCCGATCACGTTGGCGTATACAAGATATTTGTCGATGTACACGGCATAGCCGGTCGAGCCGCCGCCGAAATCTATGACGAGAGTTCCGTCACGGCGCTCGGCCTCGTCCAGCACCGCGTCCGCCGCGCAAGTCGTCGCGAAAAGCGGCTCGCGCAGTTCGAGGTGGGCTTCGGCCGCCGCGGTGCGCGCGTCGTTTATGCGGTTGGCGTCGGCGTGGATGTGAAGGGTGTTGAGCTTGAGGATCCGTCCGCTCAGGCCCTTGGGCGAGGCGATCGCGCCGAGCGAGTCGAGTCCGTAGGCCTGGTCGACTATATCGAGAAGTTCCCTGTCTTTCGGCAAAGCGAGCCTGCGCGAAGAATCCACGACTTCGTCGATGTCGTTGTCGCTTACTTTCGAGCCTTCGACAGGCGCCGTGCCCTGGTAAGGGTCGGCCTTTATGTGCTGGCCCGACACGACTAGAAAGGCGTTGCCGATGTCGAGCTTGTCGCCAGTGAGGCTCTGCTTGCGTTCGACTTCGCGCAGCACGCTTTTTATGGACTGCGTCGCCTGGTTGATGTCGAGTATCTGGCTCTTGCGCACGCCGGATGAATTGATCTCGGCATGGCAGGATATCTTGAGACGCTCGCCGGTGTTCGCTTCGCCCACGGCGAGCACCGTCCTCGTCGTGCCGATTTCGAGAGCTGCGTATATGTTCGTCATTGCATAATCCCTTCGCCCGTTATTCAGTGTATTTGGCCGTCACCCTGCCGTCCTCGTGGACGATGAACGTCGTGCCTAGAGGACCGTCCAGCCGGTTGTTGCATATGTCGATTATCTCGCCGAGCGCCTTGCGCAAATGCGGCTGGTCGGTCTGGGAAGGGGGGTCGATATAGTTCCAGTCGATTTTGATCGTGCAGCAGACGTCCGTCGCCGAGAAGAAATAGGCGTACATGTACGTGTTGCCGGAGACGTCGATTTTGTCGAGGCGGAAGTTCGGGAACTCCTTGCGCGCATTAATCTCCGCCAGCCGGACCGCCGAAAGGGCGTGCCCCGAAAGGGTGTCGCCGACTTTGGCCGGTGTGCGGGCGCCCCAGACAATCCTCGGCAGCATGGCGGAATCGCCTAGCTTGAACCTGAAGACCACGCCTTCTGCATCTGTCACATCCCAGCGCTGTCTGCGCACGGTTTCGCCCTTTGAAGTCTTGAAAACGTCCTCCGAACAGTTTATCCGGGCGATGGGAGTTCGTTCTTCGGCGATGATTTCAAGCTTGTCGGGCAATCGTCTCGTCACGGTGAGTGTTTTGATAAGAGGGTGGGAGTGGAGTATCTCTTCGCGCTTTTCGGCGAAGTCCATTGTCGCGAGGTTGCATCCGTTCGTAAGGGCGAAGAGTTCCCTGACAAGCGCCGCGCTGATATGCGGCGTGGTGGTTATGCGTATCTGCTCCGGATCGAGCACATTCTCGACGACACATTGCGCCTTGAGGATGTCGCCCAGTTTGACGCATACCCAGTGGCCGCCGTAAGCAAGCGCGGAGAAAAGGGCGGCAGCCACGGAAATTTTCATGACCGCGACGCCTACGCGAGACTCCTCGCCGCCGGGAGTCCGGCGCGAAGCGTGGAGCTTCCATCTTTTTCTGTTCTCGCTCATCTGTCGAAGTCCGCAGCCTGAAGGATCCTGTCGCACACGCCTGCGAAAGAAAGACCTGTTTTCATGCCGGCTTTAGGCACTAGTGAATGGGATGTGAAGCCCGGCGACGTATTGAGCTCCAGCACATAGACCCGGCCCAGGGGCGACACCCTGAAGTCGACACGCGTAACGCCGCGGCATCCGACGGCGTTGTATGCGTCGATGGCCGTTTTGCGAAGCGTGTCGGCGAGTTTGCCGTCGTCCAGAAAAGGGTACTTCGTTTCGTTCGAGTTGTATTTTTCGTCGTAGCCGTACCAGCCGCCCTTCGCGACGATTTCTATAACCGGCAGAGCTTCGCCGTCGATTACCCCGACGGTCATTTCGCGACCCGGGATGAACTCTTCGACCAGCACCTCGCCGACGCCGTTCTGTGCGGCGAGCGCGGCATCGAGAGCGGGCTTCCAGCCATCGGCGGTCGAGACCTTTGATATGCCCACCGAAGAACCGTCGCACGGCGGCTTGACGACAACAGGCAGCGGAAGGGGTGACGACTCGGTGCCGGGCGAGGCGAGCGACCATTTCGCGGTCGGCACGCCCTTCATCTCAAGCACCATCTTGGTCTTGATTTTGTCCATGGCGATTTTCGACGCCATGACGCCCGGGCCGGTGTACGGGATGCGGAGTTTGTCGAGCTCGGCCTGTACGCCGCCGTTTTCGCCCCAGCCGCCGTGCAAGGCGATATATACCGCGTCGACATCCCGCGGCATTGGATCCAGATTGTCCGAATCAAGAACAACCGGCAGCACATCGTACTTGCCGAGCGACTTCAACGCTTCGGCAATGTTGCGTCCGCTCGCCAGAGAGACTTCGCGTTCGCTTGAAGTCCCGCCCATCAATACAGCTATCCGTTTCATATTCTCAATCATTTTTGTGTATTATACCAAAGTTTCCCGTGTGCGGTCTACAGCAAGTTGCCCTTCAGTTGTGTTATCGTTATTCGCATAAGGCGTGTTATGGCAACTAGCCTCGCAACGCGGCAATCCGCTTTGCCATTGTCGCTTCGTAGCCCTGGTCCGTTGGCCTGTAATAGTTTTTCGGCGCACTCATGTAGGCCTGTTCTACATAATGGTTGGCAAACGCATGCGGATACTTGTACTCCGTGACTTCGGCGCTGCCGATTGCTTTGACGTGTTTGTTTTTGAGATGTTCCGGGACGGCCTGAACCGCGCCGGACTCGATATCCGCCATTGCCTCGCTAATCGCCATGCAACTTGCATTGGATTTTGGTGCACAGGCGAGATACGTCGCAGCCTGCGAGAGATTTATCGCGCATTCGGGCATCCCGACAAACTCGCATGCCTGCATCGCGGCGACGGCTACGGAGATTCCGCGCGGGTCGGCGTTGCCGATGTCTTCGGACGCGCTGATCACAAGCCGGCGCGCTATGAAACGCGGATCCTCGCCGGCGACTAGCATTTTGCCCAGCCAATAGACGGCCGCGTCGGGATCGCTGCCGCGAATGGATTTAATGAAGGCGGAAATCGTGTCGTAGTGTCCGTCCTCGTTTTTGTCGTACTTGACCTGGCGGCGCTGGACGCATTCCTGAATCACATCAAGCGTCAGACGCACCACGCCCGAATCGTCCGGCGCCGTCGAACGCATCGCGATTTCAAGCGCCGTAAGAGCATGGCGCGCGTCGCCGTCGCAGATTGTCGAAAGAAAATCGAGCGCATCGCTGTCGATAGACGAAGGAATCGCGCCGAATCCCCTTTCCTTGTCATCAAGCGCCCTTTTCAAAAGCTTCGCCACATCAGCGGGCTCGAGGGCGTGGAGCTCGAAGACAAGCGACCGGGACGTAAGCGGAGTATTGATGAAAAAGCCGGGGTTGTGCGTCGTCGCGCCGACAAGAACGACAGTCCCGTCCTCTACATACGGCAGGAGAACATCCTGCTGCGATTTGTTGAAACGGTGTATTTCGTCGACAAAGAGAATCGTCCCCTGTCCGCCGAGTTCCTGCCGCGCCCTTTCGCAGATGCGGCGTATGTCGGCGACGCCTGCGATAACGCCGGAGAGCCTTACAAAACTTCTGCGCGTAGTCTTGGCGATCACTTCGGCGAGAGTCGTCTTGCCGCATCCGGGAGGCCCGTAGAAAATGACGTTGGTGAGCCTGTCGGCCTCAATGACGCGGCGAAGCAGTTTGCCCTCGCCGAGGATGTGATCCTGTCCGACGACCTCGTCGATCGAGACGGGTCTCATGCGTGCGGCGAGAGGCTCTGAGGGACTTGCTGTCATTCGGAGAAAACGTACCAGTTGACTATGTCGCCGGTCGTGGATTTGCGGAACTCGAAAAGCCGCGCGAGCTTTGTATCCGCCGGAGCGAAAAGCAGCATGGCGCCGGTTTTCCCGGCGAGCGACGAGGCGTGGGCGGCCGCCTCGCGGACGTCAGCGAAGACGCGCTCTACGGGCGTGAGCTTTGGATCGAGAGATTCTTCGTCGCTCCAGTCCTCCTTGATTTCGACTACGCGAATAGAGCCTTCCGCAAGAAAATGAACTTCCGGCGGCTGGGCGAGGCGCTCTCGGCGATCGCGCCATTTTTCGAGCGGCAGATAGGCCCTGTAGAAAAACTGGTTTGGAGCGAAGCCGTTGATTTTGACGCGGGCGGAGTCCACCATCTCAAGCATCGAAGCGAACTCATTGGCCTCCTTGAGCGTGAGCTCCGGCGAGAAAGTGCAACGAGCGGAGACGGGGCGCTGCGATGAGGCGGCGCGCAAAGCGGCGAGAGCTTCCTGCATCTTGCCCGGCTCGAGATCGACCGCGACGGACGCGAAGTCGTTCGTGCCGGACCAGCGGAAAGTAAACGTCCGCTTCTCCCCTTTCGGGATTTTCACCGCCGGCTGGAACCTGCCGTAGGCGACGGACTGTTCAAGGCAGTCGTCAAGCTGAAGCAGAGACTGTCCGCAATTGTACAGCGCGAAAACGGCCGACGGCATGTTCGTGTGGGCTTCGGGGACGCCGTCGGGGAGTCTCGCCCCGCCGGTATAGACGATTGCCGGAACCGCCTCGCCGCGCGTTTCTTTGACGAGCGATTTGAAATCCGGCTCGACGGTCAGCGACACGCCGGCCGGCCACAATACGCACTTCGCGGCGTCGTACGGTACGCCGACAGGGATGCCCGCCTTCTCGAACGCCGCGGCGATGTCTTTGACGGAGGCGTCTGTGACGAACATGGCTTCATAGTCGCGGTCGGAGCCGGGGCCGACAAGAAGGAACTCGAGCTGCACGTCGATTCCGCAATCGGTCGAAGACGCGGTGAGTGTGACGGAATGTTTATCGGCGTCCCACGAGAGCGCTTCGCCGGCGGCCGCCGCGAGAGCCGCCGCATTGACGAGCGTGAAAAGAAGTGCGCGCTTCATCGGCATGCCTCCGCCGCGCGCTTGAAGCCTTCGGCGCTGCGCGCTATTATCTTTTCGTCGACAGAGCAACTGAGCCTGACGTGTCCGGCGCGTCCGAAACCAGCGCCGGGGACGGCGAGAATGCGCTCGGCGAGGAGCGCGTCGACAAACTTCGAGTCGTCGCCGCCGGGCGCCTTCGGGAAGAAGTAGAACGCACCGCGCGGCATGATGTATTCTATGCCGGCATCGGAAAGGACCTTGGCCATGAGATCGCGCCTGCGCTTGTAGACTCCCAGGTCGACAGTCTCGTTGCATATCGCCGCCGCGAGCCTCTGGCCGATAACCGGAGCGTTGACATAGCCGAGCGTCCGGTTGACGAGAACGAGCGTCGACATGAGAACGCCGCCGTCTTCTTTGGAGAGAGCGGGATTGACCGCGAGATACCCGACGCGTTCGCCCGCCATGGACAGCGTCTTCGAGAAGCTGCCGAGAACGACGGCGAACTTCGACATCGGCAGAATCGCGGGCACTTCGACGCCGTCGTATGCGAAAGCGCGGTACGGCTCGTCCGAAAGCAGAAAGAGAGCCCTTTCGCCTTCGCCGCGCTGGGCGTTCGTTTTATCCACAAGCGCCGCGAGCGCTTCAAGCTCCCCGCGCGAATAAACGGTGCCTGTCGGGTTGTTCGGCGAGTTGACGAGTATCGCGCGAGTTCTCGGAGTTATCGCCGATTCGATTGCCGCCAAGTCCAAGGTGAAGTCCTCGCGGGTCGGCACGGGCTTGAGGACTCCGCCGAAGTG
>CAMOXA010000058.1 GCA_946628745.1 uncultured Verrucomicrobiota bacterium
CTTGACCTTTACCTTGCCTTTGCGGCTGGCCCTGGACGTCTTTACCTCGACCACTCCGGCGAGTCCGGATTCGCCGCCGGTCAGCCAGCCCCGGTATATCTGGGCGCTCTCGCCTGAAAGTCCGCCTTCTTCCGGATCCGAACAGAGTGCGCAGCGCGAGCTCAAAGCATCATCGATGATCGTTTTAATCTGGCCAAGGACGAACTCCCGCGCCTCGGGCGGGTCCATGTTCGTCACATACGGAATAAAACGCCCTGCTTCGGTGCCGTCCGGCAGATATACGATAAGCGTCGGGTAGCCGACTTTGCCGTACGTGAAGTCTTCGGCGCCGTCCCACGTCTTTATCGTCACCTGGCTGGCTGTTTCGGGGGCGAGAGACTTCTGCTTTTCGTAAAGGCTCTGGATCATCCTGAAGCCGTCTTCACGGGTCAAGCCGTTTTCGGCCAGATAGTCGTCGTCGTAGAGCCAGCATTTGAAGCCCCAGCCCTGTCCCATCTCAGGATGTGCGCTTTTCCATTCCTGGTCTTCTGAAACCGTCCCGCGGTAGGGGAAATCGAGCATCGACAGATAGAAGCCGTTGTCGGAAAGAAACCTGCGCCAGGCGTCCGAGAGAAGCACCTTCTCTTCGAACGCTTCGCAGTGGGGGCACCACCACGAGCCTGTCACGAACATTATGTGGCACTTTCCGGCCGCGCTGGCGGCGGATTGCGCCGCTTCATAGTCCATCGTCCACTTCCCGGCGACGGCTCCGGTGAGTTCGGGACGTATTTCCCACGACGGACGGCGCACGTTGTATTCGAAACCTTGCGATTCGACCGCGACGGCGGCAGCAAGGAGCAATGCCGCGCTGCGCATCAATGTTGCTACTTTCATCTTTTTCCTCCCACCCTGTTTTATCGCCGGGTCGCCTCAGTCCAGGCTGTTGATGTAATTGGCCACATACGCGGGGAAGGAGTATATCGAGGTGATCTTCTCGGTGGCATCGACCTTGCCCCACTTCCTGGCGGCGGAAGCAAGGTACTTTAGCTTCCACGTGCCCGAAACCGCCGTCAGCTCGGAGCCTTCCTCGCAGGCGCAAAGCGTCCAGCCCGGAGCGACCGCTACGACCTCGTCGCTGCCTTCGACGATGCTGCACTTGTAGCAATCGTCGTCTTTGCCCTTCGAGACGACGACCGGCGGCATCTCGATCCAGCCGACGACATTGCCGCTCATGGGCGTCACGACCGTAGAAGTTATGACACAATCGCTCTTCGAAACATCGTCCTTGACAGTGCCGAAGCCCGCTCCCGTCAGATTGATTTCGTCGCCTTCAAGCGTCCACAGGCCCTCCGCCTTTTTGAGTTTCTTGTCGATGCGGTTCAGAATCTTCCAGCCGAACTCCGCGGGCAGGACCTTCTTGGTCGTTTCGTTCCAGAAAATGAAGCCGTACGTATCCGTCGAGCTCGCGACCGGCGTAGGTTCCGCGATCGTCTCGCAGTCACACCCCCAGAAGAGCCCTTTGATCTTGACAGTGGACTGCTTGCGGTAGATGGCGACGTCTTCCGTCGACGGCGTGTCGCAGACAATGGCGGTTATCGCCCCGCGCGCCGTGACGGTCGTTTTAAGAGTCATGGTCATCTCGTACACCTGCGCCCCGGCAAAAGCCTGCAACGCCGCGAAAGCGGCAACGCACACAGTCATCAACTTGTTCATTTGTGTAATCTCCTCGATTTGATTTTCTATTGTTCGTTCCCCTTCTGTCTGGAAAGGAGTTTATATTATACCAAAAATCGCCGCGATGTGGCCACAGGTTTTAGCGCTGCGAAAAATAGGAATTTCCTATGGCCGCACACCCGCCGGCTAGGGCACGTAGCGCAGCCAGCCCGGAATGTAAAGCTCAGCGCCGGGGACAAGCCGCACTTCTTTCGGCGGCGGCGTCACGCCGCCGGCCTGACGGTACGCGAGCTCGCCCGCGACGACCGTCAGTTCGCAACGTTCGCGCAAGGCGGCGGGAATGCGCTCAACGGTAAACGGCGGCGAAATGAGAACGACCTTTCGGGCAGAGGGCCTCGCCTCGGAGAGCAGCCAGTCGCGCCCGGCTTCGCCCGCCAGAACGAGCGTATCGACAGCCATAGGCACGTCCGCGAGACTTCTGGCATAGCCGAGCGCGTTTGTGCGCGATCCTCCTTCGAATGCAGCGCGCAGCGCGCGCCCCTGCAGCCACCAAAAGCCGCCATGCAGCGTATAGTCGTCGTCCACGAACCAGGTATCCGGCGAATCGCCGTTCAGTATGACGCCGCCGCCGGCGGATTTCAGGACATCGCCGCCGGGTTTGCGTACAGAAAGCCTGCCTCGGCCGGACGCCTCGCCGACGCGCTGCACGGCAACCATCGCCGCAAACGCCGCGGCAAGCGCCGCCGCCGCGCAAACGAGCCATGCGCGCAGAGACAGACGGGCCTCGCCGCGACGAGCCAGGCACTGTCCAAGTGCGAGCGCGGCCATGCCCAGCATCGGCGCCACCCAAAGCTCCCAGACCGTGATTACGGGATTGAAACACCCCGCGACACCGAAAGCCGTTACAAATGCAAGCGGAATGTTCGAAGCGCCCCGTATCGCCGCCGCGAACGCGACCAGTCCCGCGAAAAGCCACAAGAATACATATGCGACGCGCACAGGCCAGCCCGTTTCGACGAGAAACGTCAAATGTCCGCTTATCAAATCCTTCAAAAGGCAACTGCTTTCGGGCTGATACCAGTCGATATACGCGCGGCCGGACTCCCCGAGGCCCCATCCGCAAGGCGCGTCCGCCATCATGCGCGGCACTTCGCGCCAAATCGTCAGACGGCTCGTCTCGCGCTGTCCTTCGTTAAACAGATTCTTCGCCATACGGTCCGCCTGGCCGGTCGCGAAAAGGCAGGCGACGGAAACTGCCGCCGCGAGCGCGACGGCCATCAGCCTGCGCGGCTTGAAAAGCGCCTTGAAACGCGTCGCCGCCATGGCCGCGAGCGCACACAGAAAGCCCAAGAGCGCCCCTCGCGACGATGTCATGAGAAGTCCCGCGAAAGCCGACAGCGAGGCGACGACGCCAAGCGCCTTCAGCCACAGCGGGCGAAGGCTCAGCAAGGCGAGGGCCGCAAGCGATATTTCGGCGAAGAGCACTCCGGCAAGATTTGGATTCGGGAACCAAAGCCTCAGACGGTCGCCCTCGCTCCAGATGTCCGGCACTTCGCCCGCGACCATGCGACTGTCTTTGCTCGGCCACAGCGCGGCCAGCTTCGCCGCGTCGCCGTCCCCCGGCGGCGGCGGCGCATTGCGCTCCTCGCCGCCAATCAGCTGCTTGACGAGATATCCGTTGTAAAAAAGATAGCCCTCGCGCTCGGACGCCGACTCTACGTCTTTCATCACGAGAGCCCTGCGGCCGTCAAGCTCGGCCGCCCAGTCCCCGTCCCCCCTCAGAGCATTGGGCTCTTCGGCGTCGCGCGCGAAGAGCCTCTCGGTTCCGTCAGGCGTACGGAGACGGTACACCTTTGCGTTGACGGGAACAAACGACGGAATCTGGCCCGTCGCGGACGATGCCGCGAGAGCCAGAATCGCAAATACCGCGAATGTTCCCGATCCGCGCACGGCCTATCAATAGCGCTCGATTGTGCAGGGATAGGAACCGACATTCTTGATCGTCGCGATCCCGCAGCCTTCGTCGCCGACCATGAAGCCCGTGACATTGGCCGTATAGCGCTTCATCGCCTTTTCGGAACGCTGCGCATACACTGTGAACGTTCCCTTGAAGTAGCCCGTCTTGTACGCATACGAGAGCTTGAGACCCGAAGGGTTCAGCCCCGAGAGCACGAAATCGCCGACTTTGGCGTCGTAGCGGAACGATGCCTTGCGCGGGAATGTCCACTTCGTTGCGGTGCTCGTGAACGTCTGCGCATGAGGAAGGGTCTCTTCGGGCATGATCACCTTGTAGCCCTGGCAGTTCAACGGATAATCTTCAAGCGCGAAGACATAAGTTCCAGCCGTGAGGGTGCCGCCCGTCGGCTCGCTCTTGACTTCATAGACCGTGCCGTCGATCGACAGCGTGCCCGAAATCGCCGAGCCTTTGATCTGGAAGGCATACGTGCCCGCCACGCCGGCGATCGTACCCTTTGTCGTGGAATCGACCTGGAAGTACTTGCCGGAAATCGAACGGCTGCGGCCGTTCATGCCCATGATCGCCGCCTTGATTTTGGACTGGCCCTTCTTGTTGACCTTGCCGGCGGTTATCGTGACGCGGCCGGAAAGCACGCCGTCCTGGGTGTAGAACGAACCGCCGAGAACGCGGGACTTGTTCCACTCGGGGCCGACCGTCGGCGTCGAGGGCTGGACAGGAGTCGGCGTGTCGCCGCCGGTGCCGCTGCCGCTGTCGCCGCCGCCGTTGATCCAGGCTTTGATCTGATTGTCGATCATGTTCATGATTCTGGCCTGGGTCGTGGAACCGGAACCGGGTATCGAAGCGTAGGGATAGCCGTTGCACCCCGCGTCGACACCGCCCGCCGGCCAGTATATGCGCATATAGGGATACTTGCCGGTCTTGTTGGACTGGAGCCAGCGCGCGGCGCTCTTGGCGAAGTTTTTCACTTGAACATTGTCGTCGACCGCGACCATGATGATCTTGCGGTTCTTGCGCCATGCGACGAACTCCGCAGAATTGATCGCGTCCTTGACGGCATTGCAGTGGCCGCAGCTCGAGCTGGCGAAGAATACGAAAAGAGGCACCTTGTTCGCTTCGGCGTAAGCCTTGGCGGCAGCAAAGCTGCTGGTCCACTCGCCGGGTACAACCGCTGTACCGACGCCGTTGATTGATGTCGCGTGCGCCGCGAGCGCAATTCCCGCGGCCGCGACTGCCGAGGCGATTCGTCTTGTCAGTTTCATTGTCTTACCTTTCTTTGGGGTTGTTTCATTTGGCCTTTGCGGGGCCGTTGTGATAAACTACTTCGCTCTGGGCGCGAAACGCCTTGAATATGTTCGCGAGCAGCTTCTCGCGCATTTCCTGCTCGACATCCGCCTTGAACTCTTCGTCGGACTGCGGCGGGAACAGATACGCCCTGCGAAAGAATATATGCGCCAGAAGCAGCGACTCGCCGCCTGTCTGAGACTCTTCGGGAGTATTGCGGCGCACCACCTTGAAAATCTCGAAGCCGGTCTCCGTTTCGAGGACGTCCGAGATTTCGCCTGCTTTCATACCCGAAAGCGCGCGCCACACATGCGGATCGGCCGGGAAGTCGCTCTCGTCGCAGTCGCCCATTTCACCGCCGGGCTGACGCTCGTCTTCTGGCTCTTCGGTAAACTCATCCACCAGCTTCGCGAAGTCTTCGCCGCTGCGCGCTCTTTCCATCACCTTGCGCGCCTTTGCCTTGGCGAGTTCGTTGGTTGCGGTCGCTTTCGCATTGTAGGCCGCGACATCGGCCCGCACTTTGTCCAAGTACGCTTCGCTGGCGTAGTATTCGTTCGAACGCACCGTAGTCTCGAACGTCCTGAGCCTCGCATCGAAATCGATGTTCCTTTCGAAATCAGCGCCAAAGCCGGCCTTATCCATGTATTCTTTCAATTCTGCGAATGTCTGGCCGCGCTTGCCGAACGCGCGAACACTCTCTTTCTCGACCTGGGCGCGGATCTCGGCGGATACGACAATATTGGACTTCGCGAGGCATGAAGCGATGAGCGTGCGCTGGTAGAGCTCGTCGCTGAGAGGCTTGAGATTCTTCTTCTTGAAATTCTCCAGAACTTTCGGGGTCGTATTGCGGCGCTTGTGCTTCAAAAGCTGCGCCATCATTTCCACATACCGATCGACGTCCCCGCGCGTAATCGTGATGCCGTTCACCGTCACGATGGGATTCTTCGCCTGGTTCGCGGTCTTTGCGGCGGCCTTGTCCTGTCCAAAAGACACCAGCGACAGCATGGCGGCCGCCAGGAATACTGCTGCGTTTTTTACTGCATGTCTTGCCATTTCACGGTTCCTTTTAGTGAAATCGGGGGAGGTGCGGACACCTCCCCCGGTCTTGGTTTGTTATACCATCTCGTCTAACTTACAGAGCGTAAGCGGGAACGAGCTGAACGATGCTGCCCTTCTTGCCGGCCGCAACCTTCTTGTTGTACTTCATCGACCAGGTACCGGTGGCGGGAACCATGTCGGTCCAGTCGTCGACGTCGCACCAACCCTCGAAGCAGCACGCTTCGCAGAACGGGATGAGCTTGCCGTAGTACTCTTCGCAAACCGTGACTTCGATCGTCGGATCCTCGCAGAGGCTGCCGCTGTTCTTGGTCGTGACGGTGACAGAGCCGGGCTTGATGTAGGCGATGGAGCCCGACGCATAGCCGGAGAGCGACTTGATGTAGCAGTCGTCATCGGCGCTGCCGCGGACCATCTTGCCGTTGATACCAGCCGCGACGACGGCGATGCCGTCCTCGCCAAGAGCGTCAACGCCCTCGAACGTGATCGTGCCGGCGACCTTGGTGGCCTTCTTGCCGTAGACGACGACGTCGGTAGCGGGAGCGACCTGCGGTTCAGCGCCGTAAGCGATCACTGCAACCTTGTTCTTGGTATCCCAGAGGGTCACGTTGAACTCGTCGCAGGAATACTCGCACTGCCAGAGGTAGCCCTTGAGCTTGCGGGTGACATTGTCCATGTAGTAGACGGTATCGGTCGTGGGATCGTCGCACTCGGACTCGGCGGCAATATTGCACTTCGTCTTCTTCGTCTGGAGCGACTTGAGAGACATCTTGACGTCCCAAGCGTAGCAGTTAGCCAGTTCCTCCTCGGGATCGGAGCACGCGCCAGCGAAAGCACCGACCGTCATAGCCGCAACAGCAGCAGCAATCATGAGCTTCTTCATTGTTCTTTTGTTTCCTTTTGCTTATTCGTCCGGGGCAGCGCATTTACGCCTCCCCTCGCCCGGAGCTACCCGGTCGATCCATTGGTACCGGCGGTATCTTGCCGTTTCACTTTGTTGTACCCGCGTGAACACGGTCGGCACACATGTTATGCCATTCAGCAACAGAGGAACGGTTTGAGTTTCGCATCCCTCCGAAACTGGCTTTTTTCGCAACCGCTGCAGGTCAACTTTCATTGAGCCCGGTTTTACCTAGGCCCGGACACAATGTCCGAAACCCGCCTGGTTACCCAAAAGCGCGAATATTGTAGCATATTCTTTCGCCATGCGCAAGGGGGGTCTTGAATTTTTTTTATTTTTTCAGTACTCTGAAATTCAGACGTTCTGCCGCCTCCACAACCTTGGCGCGTTGAGATGGTTAGGCAGGCAAAGGTAAAGACCTAAATAGTTGCACTGTGTCTAGCATGAGTTCCACTGACAATCTGGCCAAAGCATGCCAGCAGATAGCATAGATGACAAAGATAAGACCGATATGGCATAATATGCGCCATGAAAATCAATCATGGTTCTATACAACGCAAGGGTGCTCGACTTTACTTGGTGGTATACAGGCAGGGTCGACACAAATGGATATCTCTAAAAACCGAAGATGTCGCCAAGGCGCGCGAGCGGGCACGTCAACTCGTCTCCGTTCCAACGAGCGAAGAGGAATGGCTTACCCATCTTGAGGGCATGGGACGCTTCGCAAGCCGCCAACTGCTTAAGTTGCGCAATGAAGCCACTCTAGATTGGGATGGAATTCTGCGTTGCTACCTCGTGCGCACAGGCCAGAGTACAACAGGTGGTGAGAATCCCACCTATGCACGTTGGCTATCCCTTTTGAAAGATACGGTAGCTGGGATTTCTCCCGACGCACTAGACGCCAACGAAGCCAACCGCGCGATTTCTGTGCTTGCGGAGCAATACGTGTCTTGCCGTAGAATGATAGGGTTCTACAGGCGTTGCTGGCTAGTGGTAGGGCTTGATCCTTCAATATGGAAAATGAACGCCACTCTGAAGCAACACGTACACGAGTGCGGGAAATCACGTGAATTCTTCCGCCGCTTGACCGTCGACGAAGTTCGGCACTTGTATAGCCATTTGCTGAAAGCAGCCCCAGATCTTGCCGATTTTGTGGCTATTGGATTCTTTACAGGCTTGCGACTCTCAGACATCGCAGAACTCGAAACCAGCGAAATATCAGAAGACGGCTCATTTTTGAGAATAGTTCCGAACAAAACGCGCAAAACAAAAGCCCGCCCGCTATTAATTCCATTGATACACGAGGCTGCAACCGTTGTCTCTAGAAGAAATTCTATTGCGAGGATGCAGACTGCGGCGAGCCCCGAAAGCACATCTTTCCTC
>CAMOXA010000059.1 GCA_946628745.1 uncultured Verrucomicrobiota bacterium
GCCTTCTCCTCCTCGCCCACGGCCTCTCGCGCGTCGACTGCGGCTTTGGCGTCCGCGTCGACCTTGCCCAGCCTGGTCCCGCGAGGCGGTATCGGCTTGAGCAGCGGGTCGTCGTCCTGGATCATCGTGCACTTGAGGGGCTCCTTGATGTACTCCTCTATTTCGGGTATCGCGAAGCTCTCGTCCTCGTCGGCGAAGCTAATCGCGATGCCCGTCGAGCCTGCACGGCCGGTGCGGCCGATGCGATGCACGTAATCCTCGGCTTCGTACGGGAAATCGAAGTTTATGACATATTCGAGGCCCTTCACGTCGATGCCGCGCCCGGCGACATCCGTCGCCACCACGACCTTGATCTCGCCGTCGCGGAACGCATCGAGAACCTTGAGACGCTTGTTCTGGTTGACGTCGCCGGAAAGCATCTCGACGGATATGCCTCGCACCTTGAGCGATGCGTACACGTCCTCGGTCGTCGACTTGCGGTTGCAGAACACTATCGTGCTGGCTTCAGGATGAAGCGCGATGTGGTTGAACAGGACCGTGAACTTGTCCTTGCTGCGCACGATGTACACGACCTGGCGGACGGTGTCCGTCGCGTTGGTCTCGCTTTCAACCTCGGCCCGGAAGGGCTCCTCCATCCAATTCATCGCCAGACGCATGACCGTGTCGTTGAGCGTCGCCGAGTAGAGCATCGTGGCCCGCTTCTGCTTTGGAGGCAGAAAGCTCATTATGCGTCTTACGTCGGGGATGAAGCCCATGTCAAGCATGCGGTCGGCCTCGTCGATGACAAGAGTGTCGACGCTGGAAAGGTTGATCACTCGCGACTTCACGAAGTCAAGCAGCCGGCCAGGCGTGGCGACAAGCAGGTCGACGGGAGCGTCCAGCACCTCGCGCTTCTGGCGGTCGTAGTCCATGCCGCCGTAGATCGCCAGGCACCTGAGCCCGCAGTATCTGCCGATCGCGTCGGCGTCCTTGCAAATCTGGATGACGAGCTCTCTCGTGGGCGCTATGACTAGCGCGCGCGGAGTGCCGCCCGACTGGGCCCTGCTCTCCGGCGTTCTGAGATAGCGCGTCAGAATCGCCACCAGAAACGCCGCCGTCTTGCCCGAACCCGTCTGGGCCTTGCCCGCGATGTTCTTGCCGGCGAGAGCCTGCTCAAGGCTGAGCGCCTGTATCTCGGTGCAGTACTTGAAGCCGAGATCGGCGATGCCGTGCATTACCTCCGACGGCAGGTTGAAGTCGTGAAAGCGCTTCTTGCCCTCCAGGGGCTCGACAACGAACGAATCGGGCGACCAAGCCGCGTGCGCGGCCTTGCGCGCCTCGAGTTCGGCGGCCGAAATCTCGCCGCCCGGACGCATCTGGTCGGCGGCCGTGTCGACAACCGACGGAATGTGTCTTGATCTCTCGCCGCGCCTGCCGCGGCGCTCGCCGCGCTGCTGGGCGCCCTGCTTCTGCTGGCGTCCCCTCTCGCCGCGCGGCAACTGCTGCTGGCCTTTGCGCTGCTGGCCGCTCTTGTCGTCGCCGCCCTTCTGCCGGGGCTGACCGCCGCCGGACTTGCCGGCATGGCGGCTCTTGCGACCCTTGCCGGCCTTCCCGTCTTTCTGCTGACGGGACTCGGCCGGCTTGGTCTGCTTGCCGCCCGTGATGGCGGCGACGATCTTCTTGAGAAAACCGAATGCCATGGACGCGATTAACGCTTCGAGAACTGGAAGCGCTTGCGGGCGCCGGGCTGGCCGGGTTTCTTACGCTCTTTCATGCGGCTGTCGCGGGTCATGCAGCCCGCTTTCTTGAGCACGGCGCGCGTCGTCTCGTCGGCCGCGACGATGGCGCGGGCGAGCCCGTGGCGGATCGCTCCGGCCTGGCCCGAAATGCCGCCGCCCTTCGCGAACACCACGACGTCGACCTTGGTCATGTCATAGCCGCTTATCGCGACAGGCTGCTTGAGATAGTCGCGCAGCGCTTCGGAGGGTATGTACTCCTCGAGCGCGACCCTGTTGACGAGCCACTTGCCATCGCCTTCGACGAGATTGACGCGGGCGGTCGCGGTCTTGCGACGGCCTGTACCTGCGGAAATTGCCTTCTTGGTAGCCATTTTCCTAAATCCTCCTTAGAGCTTGATCTCGACCGGCTTCTGCGCGGCGTGGGTGTGGTCTGCGCCCGCGAACACTTTCAGACGGGTCATCATCTTGCGGGCGATGTTGTTCTTCGGCAGCATGCCCCAAACCGCCTCCTTGATCATGCGGTCGGGATGGGTCGCGCGCATCGTCGCGGCGCTGAAACGCTTGAGACCGTCCCTGAAGCCGCTGTAGCGCTGGTATTCCTTCTGCTCTTCCTTGTTGCCGGTAAGCTTCACCGCGGCGGCATTGGTTACGATTACGAACGCGCCCGCATCGACCGACGGATCGAACGTCGGCAAATCCTTCGCGCGGAGTTTGTTGGCGACAACGACCGCGAGACGGCCAAGCGGCTGGTCTTTCGCGTCCACCAGGAACCACGGACGGTTCTCGCCCGGATTCGGAGCACGATAGCTCTTCTGCATCTTTTTTCTTTCCTTCTTCTTTCGGATTTGTGCCCCTTGTCCAGGGTTTTGTCCGTATTGCAAGCCGCAACTCCTGCCGCGGCAAGGGAAGCCGGTTTATTCCCCCGACTTCGCGTTTGGCCGCATAGTTTACCAAAAATGGCCCGTGTCCGTCAAGGGCGCGGAGCGGAAAAATCGCCGACGAGCCGTTCGAGCTTCATGAACGTCTCGTCGATGCTTATGTTTTTCGCGCCCTCCACCCGGCAGTTCCTGAACTCGATGTCGCGCGCGACGGTCGGCTGCTTGCCGACACCCTCCGGCAGAGTGAAGTACTGCGTCCACGGTTTCATCTGCACGACGTTGCGGCAGTGTCCGGTCGCGCGCTCCACAAGTATGTACTCGTAGAGCTGCACAGTGTCGGGACGCGACTTGAGGTTCAGCAGATTGCCGCACCCTTGCATGTCGCAGTCGATGAGCATGATGTTGCGGCAATGAATAGCCTCCGACCCGCATGTCATCGCCGAATGGGTGACCGGCCCGAAGCCGCAGCGCTCGACGAGTATGTTCTCGTTCGCGCCGTTCTCGGGCAGCTTCTCGCACTGGTAGTACTTGCCGCCCTTCAGCGCGAAACCGTCGTCGTTTACGTCGAACCATGAGTTCCAGACGACTACATCCTTGACGACATCAAGGTCGACCGCGTCGGAACTCGGCGCCTTCGGCGGATTTTCCGGCCCCGGCGCGGTGATGCGGACGTTGTCGATCTTCACGCGCTCGCACTTGTAGAAGTGGGTGGTCCAATAGTGGGCGTCCTTTATCGAGAGGCCCGACACTCTCACGTCCTTGGAATTCGAGACATATACGTTTCTGGGGCGCGGGAGCTTCATGTTGGCGAAGCCCTTCTCTTTGGCACGGCCCTCCCAGAACGCCTCCCATGTCGCCCTTCCGTTGCCGTCTATCGTGCCTTCGCCGTAGAGCGTGAACCCGTCGCAACGGTCGGCGTTCACGAGCGCGGCATTGTAGACGACGCTCTGCCCCTCCATGCGCGTCATGAGCCGGGGCGTCGCCGCGCCGTCCGCCGGTCCGCGAAGGACGCCGCCCTTCTCGATCTTCAAGTGGACGCCCGGCTTGAAGAAGAGCGATGACGAGTTCCACACGCCCGGGCCGAGCACCAGCACCCCGCCGCCGTCCGCGGCAATCGCGTCGATCGCGCCTTGAAGCACTTTGGTTTGAAGCGCCACGGCATCCGGGACGGCGCCGAACTCCCCTGCGCGGCGCTGCGGACCCAGCCGCGCCTCGTCGACGGGCGAGCGATCGGCGAACCACGGCGCTACCGCCGAACCGTCCGGCCAAGTCGCCGGGCATGGCGCGGGAGTCCCCGCATCGACAGCCTCCAGCCTGACCGGACCCGCGAGACCTGCCGGCTGGACCGGCCACTTCGAGGCGTCGAGCGGCTTGTAGTCGGACCCGTACATGTTGGCGTCTTCGAACGTCTTCCACTTGACGCCTTTCAAATCATAGGCGCGTATCCTGTTCGCGGCGAGATTCGTGACTTCGACCTCGAGCGTGTTGCGTCCTCTCTTCGGCGCGAGCATCGCGCCGAAGGGGTGCATGAACGATGTCGCGACAGTCTCGCCGTTTAGCTTTATGCGCGCCGTGCCGTACACCTCGCCCAGCCGGAGCAGGACCCGCCGGCCGGCCTCGCCGTCTTCGGGCATGTCGAATGTCGCGCGGTAGACGGCCGTTCCGGAGAACTCCGCCTCCTTCTCGCCGAACTTCGTCCAGTCGCCGATCGCGTCGCTTTCGCGCTTCGCCGGCAGCTCCCAGCCCGATACGTCGTTCATGAACTCGAGCGTCCACGGCGACGAGAACTGAATCTCCTTGAAAGCCGGCTGCGCCACGCCGCCCGCCGCGATGTCGCCAAGCGGCGCCTTGCTCCAGACGAAGAACGAATGGGCCGGCGCGATTCGCAGAACCTTCTCGATCTCGGGCGAGCCGGCGCCAGGCCCTTCTTCGCGAGACACGAAGCCGTTGAGAGGGTCCATGTACTCCGCGTCCGGATGCAGCCTGACACAGGCGTAATCCATGGACGAATTGACGACGAAATACAGCTTGCCGCCATTCCAGGAGAGACGCAGCGCGTCGAACGGCGAGCCCTTCGCCGCAAAAGCGTCGCGTATCGCGCCGGTTGCCGCGAGCGCGGCCGCCGCGTCCTCCACTGGCGCGGGCGCGGCGCTCAAATCGAGCGTCTCCGCTACGAGCCCCGGCGACGTTTTCGGGAGCGACTTCTCGAACAATACCGGCATCTTCTTCGACAGTTCCGCAAGCCGCGCCAGCGTCGCCCTCTTCATAAACTTCGTCTCGGGCACGACTATCGCCTTGTAGCGAGAGACGGTTTCGTCGTCGAGAAACGCGTCCGTCACGTAGTCGAACGAATAGCCCGCGTCGTCCAGGCGCTGCGCGAGGCGGCCGAACGGCAGTTCTTCCATCCAGTGCGCGTGGACGGTCAACAGCTCGGCAAAACCATCAGCCTTCGTCCACTGGTCGTATATCGGCCAGTACAGCAGCACGTCGTTGTCGGGCGCGGCCTCGGCGAGAAGAGTCTCGACGCGCGCGAAGTAGTCGTTGAGAGGCTTGATGTCCCGCCAAAGCGGATTGCGCGGATTCAGCTCGCTCGACGCATAGAAGCACCAGCCCGGCCACGGCGCCGAGTCCGGCGAGTAGACGGTCGCGTGATAGTAGAGCCTGTTGACGCCCGCGAGAAACAGCAGGTCGCCGAACGCCTTCATCTCCTCGAGCGTCTCGCAGAAGTGTTCGCTCATCCACGTGAACGACTCCGCGCTCGTATATTTCCTGCCGGTCAGATGCGCCGCGGACGATGCGAACTTGCTCATGAGAGGGTTCCTGTCGCCGTCGCGAAAGTTCCCGTCGTACCCGCTCTTCAGCGGATCGCGCTTTCCGCGTCCGAACATCTCCGTTTCGGGCGTGTCGGCCAAGGCGTAGAACTCGAGCAGGTTCGCGGGCGCCCCGTGCGCCTGGTTGTGCGTCAGCATCCCGCGCTCGCGGCACCACTCCGTCCAGAGCGGAAACGTCTCTTTCGACAGTATGTCGCTCAGCGTCTCGCGGTAGTCGCACTTGACGCGTGCGACATTCTCCGGGTCGCCGAAGCCCGCGAGCTCGGCGTAGTGGTCCTCGATGGAGTAGCCGCGGTACTTCCTGAAGAGCGCCGGGAATTCGTCAGACCACGCCGCGTTGTAGTACTCGAAAGAGTCGTGGAATGTCGCGCGCGGATACGCCGCCGTCTCGCCGTCGAGGTTCTTGAAGAGCTCGAGGTGCGCCTTCAGCGCCGCCGGCGAGAACGGATTGAGCATCGGCCCCGCGTCCATCGCCTGCGTCCGCTTGACTTTCTGCCCGGTATGGTACGATATGAGGCGCGTCCCGTCTTTTTCGAAAAGAACCTTGTATCTCTTCGGCAGCTTGTCGCCGGGCTTGACGACTTTTAGCCCCTGCGCGCCGAGCTCGCCTGTCGTCGTCTTGCCGCCGAAGCACCAGCCTGCGCCGAAGCTGAGATCGATCTTCATCCCGTTCTCCGCCGCGAGCCGGTTGGCCGTCTTCATCATCCCGACGAAAGCGGGTGACATGAACTCGATGTTCTTCTGCTCATAGCCCTTGGCCCCGTAGATCGGCACGAACCGCACTCCGCCCAGCCCGGCGTCGGCCCAGCGTTTCATTTCTTTCACCAACTCGTCTTCTTCGACCGCATTGCCGAGAAGGTGGCATATTCCCCACGGACGCGTTTCCGGCGAAGGCTCGGGAAACGCGATTTCGGGCTGTTGCACCGCCGGCAGCGCGGCGGCGATCAAAGTCGGCAGAACAGGTATCATGCGGGGTCCTTTCTTTTAATTGATGCAGCCTCTCGCCCGGTCATTCTCCGCTCGCGTCAACCAGCGAAGGCATGGACAGGCAGGCTGTGGCAACCGCCGTGAGCATGGTTATTAGTCGTTTCATGGTGTCATTACTCCTTGCCTTTGTTGATATTTAAATGTTCAAGTCAAATCCACCCGCCGTACAGCGGCCGCGGCACTTGTCGGCACCCCGTTCCGATTCCTCATTGCAGACGATTCTTCTTTCGCATTGATACATGATTCATGTGCAGTTATTGTACCACACATCGCCGGCGGTTGTCAACTCAACCCCATGGTGATTTAGTTCACGGCGCATTTAGCCTATGAAAACCTTCCACTCCCGGGCCGCGCTTGCGCGGCGGCGGATTATTTGGTAAACTATTGCCGACAGTCGGGGTGGTCGCTTCACGGCGGCCTGAGATCATACCCGCGAACCTGAACCGGACAATCCCGGCGTAGGGAACTGGTTCGCGCCCGGCTGCCGCAACAGAACATGGAAGGAACGCTACAATGACACAGCTGGAAGCCGCAAAGCGCGGCATCGTCACAGACGCAATGAAATCAATCGCAGCCGGCGAGAACGTCGACGCCGAAGCCCTGCGCAAAGCCGTAGCCGAAGGCGTTGCGGTCATTCCCTTCAATCCGGCGCACACGTCGTGTCGGCCTGTCGGCGTAGGACGGATGCTGACTACGAAAATCAACGCGAACCTCGGGCGCAGCATCACCCATTCCGGACGCGGCGACGAACTGGACAAGCTCGACGTCGCCCTTCGCGCCGGCGCCGATTTCGTAATGGATCTTTCAGTTGGCGCGGACATAAAGGACATCCGCCGCGGAATGCTCGACGCCTCCCCGAAGCCCCTTGGCACCGTCCCCGTCTACGAGACCATCTCAATGCTCAAAGGCGACATACCGCACATGGACCCGTCGCTCCTGCTCGGCGTCATCCGCGAACAGGCCGAACAAGGCGTCGACTTCATGACTCTCCACGCCGGACTTCTGAGGCGCCATCTCGCGCCGGCCATGCGCCGCAAGATGGGCATCGTCAGCCGCGGCGGATCGATCATGGCGGAATGGATGATGGAAAACGGCGCCGAGAACCCCCTCTACGAACGCTGGGACGAGGTGATGGATATTCTGGCCGCTCACGATGTCACGGTTTCGCTCGGCGACGGACTCAGGCCCGGCTGTCTCGCCGACGCGTCCGACGAGGCGCAGTTCGCGGAACTCGACGTTCTGGGCGAGCTTGTCGAAAGGTGCCGCGCCCGCGGCGTGCAGGTCATGGTCGAAGGTCCCGGACACGTCCCCTTCAACCAGATACAGGCCAACATGGAACGCGAACAGAAGGTGTGCGCAGGAGCACCCTTCTACGTTCTCGGTCCCGTCGTCACCGACATCGCCCCGGGCTACGATCACATCGTCAGCGCGATCGGCGCGACTGCGGCGGCGACATACGGCGCGTCGCTGCTGTGCTACGTTACGCCGGCCGAACATCTCGGCCTGCCGGATTCCGACGAAGTCCACGCCGGATGCATCGCCTACAAAATCGCCGCGCACGCGGGCGACGTCGCGCGCGGACTGCCCGGGGCCCGCGACCGCGACGACGCGATGTCCGACGCGCGCGCGGCATTCGACTGGGACCGGCAGTTCGCCCTCTCGCTCGACCCCGATCGCGCCAAGTCGCGCTGGCTCAAGACCCGCGCTTTCTCCGACGAGGCGCACTCCGACGACCACTGCTCGATGTGCGGCAAGGAGTTCTGCGCGGTGAGAACCTCCCGCCGCATCAAACAGCTCGCCGAACAGCGCCTTAGTTAGCAGTCGGCCGAACG
>CAMOXA010000060.1 GCA_946628745.1 uncultured Verrucomicrobiota bacterium
AGTATTCTCAAGGACTAACCGCAAGAGAATCTTGCATTTGCTTCTGGACTTCACAATCAAAAAATGGGTAAACTCCAGCATGCGAGCCCACTTGACGAATGCGGGTCGAATTTGGTATCATATCCGCCACAGGTGAAAAAGATGATTAACCGCGTCTATTACTTTTGGAAAGGCTTTAGCTACGCAATCCACAATTGCGGGGCCGTTGGCCATTTCTGAAAAACAGAGGACTGACACGGCAATACCAGGCAAGACGGCCCCGCTCGAGAAAGGAGAGGGGCCGTTTCTATTTATAATCAAAAAGGAAAACCCACAATGATAATCATAGTAAAGAAAGGCGCCGACGAGTCGCAGGTGGAGAACCTGAAAGCACTCCTCAAATCGCGCAACATCGAACCCCACGTTTCGAAGGGGTCCATGCAGACCATAATCGGATGCGTCGGCGACGTCGCGCACATCGACCCGTCGCTCATCGAGGCGCTCGATGTCGTGGAGTCGGTCCAGCGCATCCAGGAACCGTACAAGGCGGCCAACCGCAAGTTCCATCCGGAAGACACGGTCATCGACTGTTCGGGCGTCGAAATCGGCGGCGGGCATTTCGGCGTGATAGCAGGTCCGTGCAGCGTCGAGAGCGAGGAGCAAGTCGTGACGATCGCAAAGGCCGTGAAAGCCGCCGGCGCGTCGATGCTGAGAGGCGGCGCATTCAAGCCGCGCACCTCGCCGTACGCGTTCCAGGGCCTGGGCGCGGAAGGTCTGAGGATGCTTTCCGTCGCGAAGAAGGAAACGGGGCTGCCGATCGTCACTGAACTGATGGACTTCAAGGACATCGAACTGTTCAACGACGTGGACGTGATCCAGATTGGCGCGAGGAACATGCAGAACTTCAATCTGCTCAAAGAAGTCGGTTCGTACACGAAGAAGCCCGTGCTGCTGAAGCGCGGCATGTCCGCGACAATCCAGGAGCTGCTGATGAGCGCGGAATACGTCATGGCGTCGGGGAATCCGAACGTGATACTCTGCGAGCGCGGCATACGCACGTTCGAGACGGCGCTAAGGAACACGCTCGACCTCGGGGTCGTGCCGCTATTGCACCGCCTGTCGCATCTGCCCGTCGTGGTCGACCCGTCGCACGCGACAGGGTACGCGTACATGGTGGATCCTGTTTCGGTCGCGGCGACCGCAGTCGGCGCGGACGGGCTTATCATCGAGGTGCACAACGATCCGCCGCACGCGCGATGCGACGGCGTGCAAAGCCAGACCCCGGAGATGTTCGCGAAAACAATGCAGAAGATCCGCCGCCTCAGGGAGGTGCTTTGATGCGCGAGCTCGGTTCGATACGCGGCGAGATAGACAGGATCGACGACGAGATCGCTTCGCTCGTAAGGCGTCGCATGGACATAGCCGGAGAAGTCGCCGCGGCGAAGCGCGAGCGCGGGACGCCGGTCGCGGATCCGGCGCGCGAGCGCGAGATACTCTCCAGGGTCGCAGAGCGCGTCGGGCCGGATCTCGAAAACGGCGCCAAGCTTCTCTTCACGACGCTCTTCGGCATTTCGAAGGCGCGCCAAAGACTCATGCTGAGAGGCGACTCGCCGCTTGTCGCGTCCATACGCGAGGCCGCCGCCGGGGCGAAGGCGCTGCCGTCGAGAACGGTGGTGGCGTGTCCGGGCACGGACGGATCGTACGCACAGCAGGCGGTGACGCAGATGTTCTCGCTGCCGACGATCCTTTTCTTCTCTGGGTTCGAAAGCGTTTTCGAGGCCGTCGAGAAAGGGTTGTGTCCGTACGGGATTCTGCCTATCGAAAATTCCGCGGTAGGCTCGGTCGCGCAGGTATACGACCTGATGCTGAAGCATCGCTTTCATATCGTGCGCGCGTTGAAGGTCAAGGTCGACCACGTGCTGCTCGGCAAGCCCGGCACGAAGCTGGAGGACATACGGGAGATCGCGAGCCATCCGCACGCGCTCGCGCAGTGCGGAGAGTTTCTCAAAGGGCGACCCGGCGTGAAAGCCCGCCCGGCGACAAACACCGCAGTCGCGGCGAAAGAGCTGGCCTCGGGGGAGCGCAAGGACCTCGCGGTGATTGCATCGCGGGCGTGCGCCGAACTGTACGGACTGGACGTTCTCGCCGAAGGCATCGCCGACGCGTCGTACAACTACACGAGGTTCATATGCATATCGCGCAATCTCGAAGTGACGCCCGACGCCGGCAAGTTCAGCATAATGCTGAGCCTGCCCCACAGACCCGGAGCGCTGAACGGCATAATCGCCAAATTCGCCGCGATAGACGTCAATCTGACGAAGCTCGAATCGCGTCCGATACCCGGGATGGACTTCGAGTTCCGCTTCACGTTCGACTTCGAGTCGCCGCCGACGAACCCAGACGTCTTAAGTCTTCTGTCGGAACTGTCGAGCGACCCCGAGATCGAGCATTTCACATTCCTCGGCGCGTACGCGGAAAGATAGCCCGATGGCGCGACCGCTCGTAAAAGTCTGCGGCGTGAAAGACCCCGCATTCGCCGCCGAAGCCGCGCGGCTGGGCGTGGATTTCATCGGCGTAATATTCGCGGAGGGCTCTCCGCGCCGCGTGGGCGTGGCGCAGGCGCGGGCGGTCGCGGCCGCCGCGGCGGAAGGCGCCGGCGCCGGGACGCGTCCGCGCATCGCCGGGGTTTTCGCCGGCGCGCCGGCGGACGAGATAGCGCGCATCGCCGGCGAGGTGCCGCTGGACGTCGTGCAGCTGCACGGCGGATACGGGGCCGGCGACGTCGCCGCCTTGAAGGCGCGGGGGCTCGAAGTGTGGCGGCTTGCCGAAGACGGGGCGTGCGAGCCCGCCGGCGAAGACGCGGCGCTTCTGGACGGACGCGCGGGAGGGCGCTGCGGCGGAACGGGGGCCAGGGCGGACTGGGAACTCGCGAGGCGGCTCAAGGCGGCAGGCCGGCGCATCGTCCTCGCCGGCGGAATATCCGAAGCGAACGCCGCGGCGGCGGCGGAGACCGGCGCGGACGTGCTCGATGTCAACAGCTCGCTCGAAACCGCGCCCGGCGAGAAGTCCGCGGAGCTTTTGCGCCGCTTCGTCGCGGCGGCGAATATGATATAATATACGCCATGAAAAAAATCTCGATCGAATACCGCGTGCCATACGCCGACACCGACATGATGGGCGTCGTATACTACGCGAACTATCTCGTCATGTTCGAGCGCGCGCGGAACGAACTGATGCGCCAGTGCGGCTACACGTACAAAGAGTGCGAGGCCGAAGGCTGGGGGCTGCCGGTGACGCACGCCGAGTGCAACTACCGCGGGAGCGCGAGGTACGACGACCTTCTCGAGATCTCGGCGTGGGTGCAGGAGCAGCGCGGCGTGCGCATCGAAATCGCATGCGAGGTGAAGCGCAAGGGCGAGGACGCGGTGCTAGTCGGCGGATTCACCCGCCACGCCTTCATAGACCTGAAAACCTTCAGGCCCTGCCCCCCGCCGAAACGCTTCATCGAAATCATGACGGAGGACGCCAAATGACGACAGTCACGAAGACAGTGCGCTTCGACGCCGCGCACATACTGACGAACCACGCCGGGCTGTGCAAGAACCTGCACGGCCACACGTACCGCGTCGACGTGTCGGTGGCGCGCGGCGACGAGGACGCGGGCGACATGGTGATAGATTTCAAGGACCTCAAGCGCATCGCCGGCGAGACGATATGCGACAGGTTCGACCATGCGTTCATGTACAGCACCGGGTCGGAGGGCGAGCGCGAAATCGCCGCCGTCGTCGAGCGGCACGGAATGCGCGTCGTGGCGCTGCCGTTCAGAACAACGGCGGAAAATCTCGCGAGGTATTTCTACGACGAGCTGGCGCCGAAGATCGCGGGGCTGTCGAGCGTGCGGGTCTGGGAGACCGCGGACAGCTGCGCGGAATATGCGAGAGGCCCGGAGGCGGGGCGGTGAGAATAACCGGCGGAGAGCACTGCGGGCGGACGGTTCTCGCGCCGAAATCCGGCGCGGTGCGTCCGACCCAGGACCGAGTGCGCGAATCGCTCTTCAACATTCTCGCACCGGAGACGGGCGGCGCGGAGTTTCTCGACCTGTTCGCCGGATCCGGCGCGGTCGGGCTGGAGGCGCTGTCGCGAGGCGCCGCGCGCGCGACGTTCGTAGAATCGAACCGCCGCCATCTGGAGACGCTGAAGAGCAATATCGCGAACATCCTCGGGGCCGGTTCGCCGCGGGCCGAAACGATCGCGGCGGACGCCTACCGCTGGCTCGAGCGCTATTCGGGGCCTGGTTTCGACATAGGCTTCGCCGACCCGCCGTACGCGCTCGGCGAAGAGCGCGGATATTCGAGAGTCCTCGCGACGCTCGCAGAGCGCGGCGTCATACGCGAAGGCGGGCTTTTCGTCGCCGAGATGACGGCGGCGCAGCGCGCGGAGGAGACTCCGGGCTGGGAACTGCTGCGCGACAGGAGCTACGGCAAAACCCGCGTCTGCATCTGGCGCAGAGAGCAGAGCGCGGGCGGCCGCGAGAGCTGACAATTCGCCGCCTCGCTATTGCGAAGAGCGTCCGAAAAGTGTATAATACCCAGTCAACCGCCCTACCGATGAATTCTAACGGGCGGCAACAGATAAACTCTAACAAAAAGAAAGGCAAAGAAAATGGCACGTGCATACAACTTCTCGGCCGGCCCGGCCGTACTACCTCTGGAGGTGCTCCAGCAGGTCCAGCAGGACCTCGTCGACTACAAAGGCACCGGAATGTCGGTGATGGAAATGAGCCATCGCGGCAAGGACTACGACGCGATACACCAGGAGGCGGTGGCGACATTCAAAGAGCTGTGCGGGCTCGGCGACGAGTGGTCGGTCGTGTTCGTCCAGGGCGGCGCGTCGATGCAGTTCGCGATGATACCGATGAACTTCCTGACGGCGGGGGCGACCGCCGACTACGTGAACAGCGGCACGTGGGGCAACAAGGCTCTCAAGGAGGCGAAGAAGATGGCGGCGCTCAGAGGCGCGAACGTGAACGTCGCCGCAGACTGCCAGAAAGACATACCGACCCGCCAGCCGACCGAATTCAACTGGACGAAAGGCGCGGCGTACGCCCACATCTGCACCAACGAGACGATATCCGGCGCGGAGATGAAGACGATACCCGAAACAGAAGCGCCGCTTATCGGCGACATGAGTTCGGACATTCTCAGCTGCGAGCGCGACTACAACAAGTTCTCGATGTTCTACGCTGGCGCCCAGAAGAACCTCGGGCCCTCGGGCATGGCGGTCGTGGCGATTCGCAACGATTTCGCCGAGAAGGGTCCCGAGACCCTGCCGACCATGCTGCAGTACCGCACGTACACAAAGGAGAATTCGCTTTACAACACCCCGCCGACCTGGGGCATCTATGTGTTCGGCGAGACGATGAAATGGGTGAAGAAAACCGGCAAGGAGAAGCTCTTCAAGCTCAACGAGGAAAAGGCGAAGAAGATATACGACACGATCGACTCGAGCGATTTCTGGACGCCTACGGCCGTCAAGGAATTCCGTTCGAACATGAATGTCACCTGGCGCATCAAAGGCGGCGACGAAGAGCTCGAGAAAAAGTTCGTCGAAGAGGCGAAGAAGCTCGGGATGAGTTCGCTGAAGGGGCACCGTTCTGTCGGCGGAATACGCGCGTCGATCTACAACGCGTTCCCGATGGCCGGTGTCGACGCGCTCGTCGGGTTCATGAAGGATTTCGAGAAGGCGAACGGCTGACGCGGCCGGGAACTGAACCTTGAGCGATTTCCTGATGTCGCTGCGAGACGTCTCGCTGGCGTTTGGGGGGCCCTCGGTCCTGGAGCGGGTGTCGATTTCGATATCCAAGGGGCTGAGGGCCGCGCTTGTCGGGCGCAACGGCGAAGGCAAGTCGACGCTCATGCGGGTCATGGCCGGCGAGATCGAGGCGGACTCTGGGGAAATCGTCCGCGCGCCGGGGCTGAAGATAGCCTACGTGTCGCAGGCGGTGCCGGCCGACAGGCCGGGGGACGATGCCTTCAACGCGCTTTCAGGCGGGCGCCGCCGCAAGAAGATTCTCGAGGACGCGCTGCTGTCTAAGCCCGGATTGCTGCTGCTCGACGAGCCGACAAACCATCTCGACACCGAGACGATAGACTGGCTGGAGGGGATGTTGCGCCGGCAGCGCGAGATGGCTGTCGTCGTGGTCACGCACGACAGGCGGTTTCTCAGGCGCATCGCGACGAAAATATTCGACCTGGACCGAGGGGAGCTGTCGGGATGGGAATGCGACTATGCGACGTTCGTCAGGCGCAAGGCCGATTTGATGTCCGACGAAGCGGTCTACTGGGAGCGAAAGTCCAAGAAACTGGCCCAGGAGGAAGCGTGGATACGCCGGGGCGTCAAGGCCCGCACGACCCGCAACGAAGGCAGGGTCGCGGCGCTCATGAAACTCAGGGCCGAGTTCGCCGCGCGCCGCGCGCCGGCCGGGACGTCGTCGATGCGCCTGGAGACGGCGGCGCCGGGGGGCGACCGCGTTCTCAAGATAGAGGGGCTGGGATTCTCGTACCCGGGCGCGGCGTCGCCGATAATCGAAGATTTCACGGCCGATGTGCTGCGCGGCGAGCGCATAGGCATACTCGGCCGCAACGGGGCGGGCAAGACTACTTTGCTGAACCTGCTCACGGGACGCCTGCAGCCGACGGCGGGGTCCGTAAAGACCGGCACGAACGTGCAGCTCGCGTTCTTCGACCAGCTGCGCAGCGAAATGCGCCCCGAGCTCACCGTCGCCGAAAACATCGCCAGCGACCGCGACGAGGTCACTGTCGGCGGGGTGCGAAAGCACGTCTACTCGTATCTCGCGGACTTCCTCTTCGCGCCGGAGCGCGTGCGAACTCCGCTTAAGGCGCTGTCGGGGGGCGAGCGCGCGCGACTCATGCTCGCCAAGCTCTTTCTCAAGCCGGCCAACCTGCTGATCATGGACGAGCCGACGAACGATCTGGACATCGAGACGCTGGAACTTCTGGAAGAGCAGCTTCTCGGCTACAAGGGCACGCTGCTTCTCGTCAGCCACGACAGGGAGTTTCTGGACAACGTCGTCACCTCGACGTTCGTTCTCGAAGGCGACGGACGCGTCAGGCAGTTCCCTGGAGGGTACGAAGACTACGAGCGGCAGCGCAGGACCGCGCCGCAGGCGGTTCCCGCCGCGTCCGCGCAGGAGCCGAAGGCCGCCGCCGCCGCGGACAGGTCCGACGCGGCGCAACCGCGGCGCAAGCTATCCTACAAGGAGCAGCGCGAGCTGGAGGCCCTGCCGGACAGAATCGAAGAGCTTGAGAAAAAGGTCGCGGCGATACTTGGGTCGGATCCCGTCAAATGCCGCGACGACTACGCGCTGCTGCCCGGCCTGCAGGCCGAACTGGACGCTGCGGTCGAGCGCTGGGCCGAACTGGAAGAGCGCGCCGCGCCGGCGTCATGAGCCGGGCTGCCGCGCCCACGAAGGGTAGGGCGTTCTTATTTCGACAAGATCGCCCGACGAAGGGTGGGTGAAAGAAGCGGCGAGCGCGTGAAGGCAGTGGCCTTCAAACCCTTCGACAGCGAAAGCACCGTATAGGCGGTCGTTGATTATGTGCAATCCCGCGAGCGCGAGCTGGGCGCGTATCTGGTGGGTCACGCCCGTGTAGATCGTCACCTCGAGAAGAGTGCGCTCCTCGTTCTCGACCGTCACGTGTTCGAGCGGAACGTAGCGCGTCACGGCATGGAGCGGCTTGAGCTTGCGGCGCTCCGACTCGCAAAGCCTGTTGTGGCGGCAGTCGATCATGCGGCAGAATGGCAGCGACGGATCGTGCGCGAGGTCGTGTTCGAGCGTGCCGCCGACAGCCACTGAACCCTCTACGAGAGCGAGATATGTCTTCTTTACGGTCTGCCGCGAAAACTGCGCGCGAAGGTCCGCGAAGGCGCGCGCGGTTCTCGCGACCAGCACGAGGCCGGAAGTTCCGGCGTCGATTCTGTGGATGGCGCCGGCCATCAGCGGACGGTCGCCCAGAGGTAGGCACTCGGGGTGGCGCGCGGCGACGCCGTTCATTAGAGTTCCCGTTTCGTCGCAGGAAAGCGGCTGTACCGGGAGTCCCGCGGGCTTGTCGAAAGCGAGGAGATCAGCGTCTTCGAAAACAGGTGCCAGCGGTACGGCGGGGGCGGGG
>CAMOXA010000061.1 GCA_946628745.1 uncultured Verrucomicrobiota bacterium
CAGCCTCGACAGGCGCAGGCTCTTCCGCTGCGGGCGCGGCGGCGGGCGCGTCGTCTTTCGGCTCCTCCGGCTTCGGCAGGAGCTTCTCGACGGAGTAACCCGGCACGACGAAGACCCACTTCTTGCCGTCGATCTTGAGATAGCGTTCGCTGCCGCCTTCGACCGTCGCGCCGACCGTCACGGTCGCGTTCGTGTCGCCCGCGATCGTCACCTTGGCGACGACACCTGTCGCGAAACCGAATGTCGCGTCGTCAAGAGACGGCTCCGCCAGCTTCGAGAAGCTTATCCACGGCTCGTCGACAATCTTCGTCTCGCACCATCTCTTCGGATCGTCCCCGAAAGCGTCGAGAGACTCGCCTGTCAGCACGGCCTTGCCTTTGTATTCCGCATACCTCCCGAAGCTCCAGTTGTCGTGGCGCTCGCCGAGCGTGACGGACGCGAGTTCGCGTCCCTCGGCGTCCTTGACGACGACCGGCGTCTTCTGCGAGAGCGTCTTGCCCGGGACCACCTGGCCGGCTTTCAGCTCCTGCAGCTTCATGAGGTTGTCGGCGATCTTGGACCTGTCGGCGGGATAGTCCTGCATCGTCGTCACGACCCAGCCCCCGTCCCCGGCGGCAAGGCGCACCTTGTCGCCAATCTCCACGCTGGCGACTTTCTCGATATCGAACGCGCCTACTATTTTCTCTCCCGCTATGGACGGCGAACGGCTCGCGCCGCTGCCGCCCGCATAGTATGCCGCGCCCCCGAGCGCGACCGCCGCGCCGGCCAATATGGACAATCCTTTTCCTGTCATTTTCCTATCCTCTCTTTCTCATGTATCCGTGCGCCAGACCGAAGAGCACCACCAGAAGCGGCACCAGCGCGATGTTGTACCATTTCAGCCTCGTGCCGAGCGAATCGATATCGGCGGTGAGCTCCTTTCTCACGTTCTTGAGCTCGCGGCGCGTGTCGGCCTGGGCCTGGCGCAGTTTCGCGATCTCCTCGCGCTGCTCCCTCGAGAGTATGAACCTCTCGTCGCCCGACTTCTCGCTCTGAAGCTGAGACAGCCTCGCCTGCGTCTTCTGGAGTTCCGCCTGAAAGTCCGCCTCGCGCTGCTGCCACTTTTCGGTGGCCGAAGCCCTCAGCTTCTCGACGACTTCGAACGGACGGTTCGAAGACCGGCGCGTTCTAAGGCCTATCAGCTCCTCGCGCCCGGCGAACTGCTCGATCACGCCCGCGAAGAGCGCTATGTTGTCGTTCGCGAGCTGCGGCACGTTGCCGAAAGGCGTGCGAAGCATCATCACGCACGCGTCGTCCATCAGGAAGTCGCCGTCCGCGAACAGCATGACGCTGCCGCGTCCCTCGGCGAGCGCCCCTTCGACGGCGTTCGTCCCGTCGGGCCCCTGCGGATACGCCGTCTTGAAGAGACCCGACAGCCTGGCGGCGACGACGCGCTCCTTTCCGTCTGGAACCGCGTCCTTGCCGGAGCCGCCTCCCATCATGAGCGCCATTTTCTCGACCGACGAAGAATGCCCGGCCGAAGTCGATATAAGCGGCTTGAACTCGAGATCGGGGTTCTTCGATCCGTCGAACGTGAAAGCGCCCGCGAACGGCATCAGCACCTGCGTGAGACGCGAGACGAGCAGATCGTCCTTCGCCATGTTGTCCGCGCCGAGCGAGAGGCACGCCGGCTCGTCCGCAGCCTGCCGGCCGAGCTTTGTCGACGCGGCGAGATCGCACGTGACGCGCGAGTCTTCGAACTTCACGCCCCACGCGTCGAAGAGTTTGCCGAGAGTGGACGGACCGTCCCCGCCCATGCCGGGCATCTGGCGGTTGCGCGCGCTCTGCAGCTCCGCGATGCTCATCGGGTCCGTGCACGCGACGAGCCTGCCGCCTTTCATGACGAACTGGTCGATCGCGTACAGCGTCTTGTCGCTGAGGTCCTTCGCGTGCAGCAGGACGAGCGCCTTGACGTCGTCGTCGATCTTGTCCGTATCGACTGGCACCGCTCTTACGGTGTAGTCCTTGGACAGTTCGCTGAACGCGACCCAGCCCTGGGGCGGACGCTGGCCCATCTGCATCATCATCGGGTTCGTCTCCCCGGCGAGGACTCCCTCAAGCGATGTCATGACGCCAACGACCGGACGCTCCGGCCAGGCGACGCGGGTTATGAGGCGCGTCAGGTCGTACTCGAGGCTGGATTCCGTCGCCGGCGAAAGCGCGCCAAGCGTCTCGGTGCGCTCTCCGGACGCCGCGACCACGCCGAAGTATATCGGCGAGCCGAACTGCCGCGCCGCCTGCGGCTCGATGCCGTAGCGCTGGGCCCACTCTTCGGCGTCCGAATCGGGCGTCGGGTCGTACTCTTCGAGGACTATCCGGCCGCCTGCCGCGCGAACGTATTCCCTTAGCAGGTACGACACCTCGTCGGAGTATTTCTTGAGATCCTTCGGCGTCTCGTCGTTGCTCGAACTGAAGTAGAACTTCAGCGTGACATCCGAATCGAGCTTGCCGAGGACCGCCTTTGAGCCGTCCGAGAGCGTGTAGAGCCTCTCTTCGGTGAAATCGCCGCGCACTGCCGCCTTGGCGAGGATGACATCCGCCGCGACCGCGATCGCCGCGATTGCGGCGAGGCCCGCGAGCCCCTTGGACGCCCCGCGGCGTCCGTCTGTCACCGTCTTCGCGGCGGCGATGAAAAACACCATCACTCCCGCGTAGTACCCGATGTCGGCCAGATCGATGACGCCGCGCCTCAACGCCTCGAAGTGCGTCAGCAGCGACAGCGCCGCGATGCCGTCGACGATCTTGACCGGCACCCCCCACGAGGCGAGCGCGCCCGAGACCGGGTCGAAGCCGATCACCAGCAGGGCGAACACCATCGCGAGAGACGTCACGAAACCGACCACGCTGGAACGCGACAGAGACGAGGCGAAAAGCCCTATCGCCGTCGCCGCGCCCGCGAGCAGGAACGAGCCCACATACCCGCACATGACGACGCCCCAGTCGGGCGAGCCGAGATAGCCCGCCGTGAGAGGAACCGGGAACGTGAGCGCGAGCGCTACGCCTATGAACGCCCACGCCGCGAAAAACTTGCCCGCGAGGACTTCCCATGCCGTCATCGGCAGCGTCAGCAGGAGCTCCGCCGTGCCGTTGCGCCGCTCGTCGGCCCAAAGCCCCATCGTCGCGGCAGGCACCAGCAGCAGGTACACCCACGGGTGCCAGAAGAAGAACGGCGTCAGCTCGGCCTGGCCGCGCTCGTAGAACATCGCGACCACGAACGCCAGAAAGCCGGCGAGCACCAGAAACGCCGTCAAAAACACGTACGCGACAGGCGAGTCGAAATACGACTTGAACTCGCGCTTGAATACCGAAAATGCGTTTTTCACTTCGTGGCCTCCTTCCCGCCGTCCTTGCATGTGAGGTTGCGAAAGACCGTGTCAAGCCTGCCGCTCGGATCCATCGCCTTGAGCTTGGCGGGCGTGCCGTCCGCCTTTATCTCGCCGTCGGCTATGACGATAGCCCTCGTGCAGACCGCGTCGACCTCCTCCAGTATGTGCGTAGATATGACGATCGCCTTTTCTGCGGACATCTCTTTTATCATTTCGCGGACGGCGTACTTCTGGTTCGGGTCGAGACCGTCCGTCGGCTCGTCCATTATCAAGACCGCCGGGTCGTGGATGATCGCCTGCGCGAAGCATGTGCGCTGGCGGTAGCCCTTTGACAGCGTTTCTATCGTTTTCCTGGCCACCGGCTCCAGTCGCGCCTTGGCTATCGCGCGCTCGACGGCCTCGCGCCTCTTCGCCCCCCTGAAGCCGCGTATCTCGGCTATGAACGCGAGATACTCTTCGACGACCATCGCGCGGTAGCTCGGCGCCGACTCCGGCAGGTAGCCGAGGCATTTCTTCGCCTCGACGGGATCCGCCGTTATGTCGTGCCCGCATATCAAAGCCGTCCCTTCCGACGGCGGCAGAAAACCCGTTATCATCCGCATGGTCGTGGACTTTCCCGCGCCGTTCGGCCCGAGGAACCCGAGCACTTCGCCCTTCGAGACCGAGAAGGATATTCCCTTCACGGCCTCGAAATCGCCGAAGCGCTTCTTTAGATTTTTAACTTCCAGCATTTCTCTCCTTGATTGAAAACCGGGATATTATATCAAAAAGCGTCTGCCGCGTCACTTACCCTTTTCTGGCGCTTTTCGGCGGCCGCCTTCACTTCGTCGCGGCGTAGCGATTCCTTTTCGTCGGCGGCTACCGTAAGCATCGAATAGTCCCACCCGACAAGCATCGTCTCGTAGTCGCGCGACGCCCCCGCGAGGCACGCCGTCACATAGCGCCCGGCGCCTATGTCGAACGTCCAGATCGGCCTGAAGGAGCTGCGCGGACGCGCCCACGTCTGGTAGCGTTTCTCGAGCGCCTCGATGAGATAGTGCCGGCGCCACCTCGTCGTGCCGGGCTCGACCGCGTCTTTGGCGCACGCGCAAACCTTTGCGATCTTGTGGGTCTTGGGCGTGACGTAGACGTAATAGTCGTCGAAGCCTTCGAGCGTCTTTGCCGGCTTGAACGACGCCCTGAGAAGCGTCGGCTCCTCGGGATCGGACGCGAACTCTCCGCCTTCGAAGACTTCCCCGAACTTGAGCCCCATGAACGAGTCGGCCGTGCCCGCGCTCTCGCCATCGTCCTTCGCCTTGCCCTCTGCCGTCGGCGTCAGCGCCGTCGGCCCGTCGTACGTCGTGTAGCTCGTCGCGTATTCGCTCGTCGACGTCCCGAGGACGTTGCCCTCGTCGTCAAGCGTCGTCGACGTCTCGCGCCGGCGCTCCGTCACCATGTTGCCGTTCGTCGTCACGGTGCATTCCGTGAATGACTTCGTGACGCTGCCGTTGTCGTTTGTGACGACCGTCGACTCGGACGTCTTGGAAGTCTTGTCTTCCTGCGCCTCTGCCTTGCCGCGGGCCGCCAGCGCCGCCAGCGCGACGGCCGCGCCGACCGCCAATACCATTGCTGCATTTCTTCCGTTCATTTTCATTTCCTTTCTTTTGAGTCCCGGAGAACCCTTCCCCGGGCTGACGGAAGAAATTGTACAAAAAGATTGTTAAGGCAATGTTAACAAACGCGAGAAACCGCAGGCGTATCAATCCGGCTTGAAACTGCACGCGACACCACCGCCCGGCGCGGCATGAAGCTTCAGGATGTCGCCCGCCGTGACGATTCTGCGTTCGATGACGTACCTGTCGGCCGTCTCTGTGCGGTATGCCGCGTCGGGCGCGTCGGCGTATATTTTCGCCTCGTAGCTCCTGCCCGGCGCGAGAAAACCGAGCGGTATCGCCGCGTCGCGCGCGTTTTCATCCGTCTTGAAGCCCAGATACCACTCGTCGCGGCCTTTGGCCTTGCGCGCTACGGCGAGCGCGTCTCCTATTTCGGCCACGAGGTAGCGCGACTCTTCCCAGTCGCACGGGACGTCCTTTATGAATTCGAAAGCATCGAGCCTTTTCTCGTAGTTCTCCGGCAGATCGGCCGCCATCTGAAGCGGAGAATACATCGTGACGTACAAAGCGAGCTGCCCGGCGAGAGTTGTCGAGGTGCGCTGCTTCTTCCACGCGCACACCTTCGAAAGATCCGTCTCGAAAATGCCGGGCGTGTAGTCCATCGGCCCGCCCACCAGCCGCGTGAACGGCAGTATCGTCGTGTGGTCGGCGTTGTTGCCCCCGAACGATTCGTACTCCGTTCCGCGCGCGGCCTCGTTGCCGATGAGGTTCGGCCACGTGCGGCACAGCCCGGTCGGCCTCACCGCTTCGTGCTGGTTGACCATTATCTTGCGCTTGGCGGCCTCCTTGACGCAATAGAGATAGTGGTTGTTGCTCCACTGCGAATAATGGTGGTCGCCGTGCGGCAGCATGTTGCCGACATATCCGGCCTTGACAGTGTCGTACCCAAGACGGTTCATGAGCGCGTACGCTTCGTCGAGATGGCGCTCGTAGTTGCGCGTCGACGCGCTCGTTTCGTGGTACATCATGAGCTTGACACCCTTTTCATGCGCGTATTTGTTGAGCCCTTCGAGGTCGAAGTCGGGATAGGGCGTCACGAAATCGAATACCGCGTCTTTCTCTTTGCCGAACCAGTCTTCGAAGCCTGTGTCCCAGCCCTCGACAAGCACTTCGTCGAACCCGTGCTCGGCGGCGAAGTCGATGTGGCGCACGACGTTCGTCGTGTTTGCCGCGTGCATCGACGGATCGGGCATATACGCCCAGTTCTTCGCGCCGGTTATCATCGTCCACCACACGCCGATGTACTTTACCGGGTGTATCCAGCTCGTGTCTTCTATCGCGCAAGGCTCGTTGAGGTTCAGGGTGATGCGCGAGGCGAGGATGTCCGCCCCCTTCTCGCCCGCGATCAGCGTACGCCACGGCGAGCGGCACGGCGTGTGCATCCACCCCTTCGCGCCGCTCGCGTCGGGCGTGAGGAGCGATTCGAACGCCATGCCGTCGACTTTGAGGTGCATTGTCGCGTAGTCGACGCATGCCGCTTCGTGTATGTTGACGAGAAGTCCGTTGTCGTACTTCAGCATGAGCGCGGTCTGCACGGCCGGCACGTCCGTGAGCTGCGACGAAAGGTTCGCGTCCGGCGCGCCGCGAAAGAGCTTCGCGATCTCGCTCGTGCGGGAATTGGTGTAGCGGTACTCCTGCGTTTCGTAGTCGGCCGGTATCCACCACGCCATCGCGTCGCACGGCAAATTGAAGCGAGTGCGCTCCTCGACGATCGTGAAATGCGCCAGCGGCGGCGCATCGTCCTGTACGATGTTCTCGCCCGGCACGAGCCGCGCGACATCTTTCGAATCCGTCTTGGGGAACTCGTAGCGAAAGCCGGCTCCGTCGTCGAACACCCTGAAGCGCAGATCCATCCGCCATCCCGTCCCGCGCTGCACGAGCTTGACGAGCATCTCCTCGTGGCGGTCGCGTATCTCGCTCTCCTCGCCCCACACCGGCCGCCATGTCTCGTCCGCAGACGCGCGCTCCACGCCCGCGATTGCGAACCCGTCCCTGAGCGACGCCGGTCTGCGCCCGTCGAACGCGTCTTTGGCGAGAACCTTGACGTCGAAGCCGAGCGTGGACGGCTCGACTACTGTTTTGCCGCGATAGACGAACGAATACACCGGCTCGCCGTTTTCGCCGAGCGTGAAGGCGAGCGTGTTCTTTCCGTCGGGTGACGCGCAGGTCAAACTATCCGCAAGCGCTGCGGCGCACAAGACCCCCGCTGCGAAAGAAAGAATAAGTGAGGCGCGGTGCATGAGATGTGGCCCTCCCGCCGCGTCAGCGGATGATCAATGCCGTACCCTTGTTCCTGACGTTGGCGACAATCGAGACCGTCCCGTCGCCATTGTCCTGCGTCCGCAGCTTCAAAGCCCTCGTCGGATATTTCCAGTTTTTGAGGGCGGGCTCGCCGACGATGCCATTGCACGTCAAGAGAACCATGTCGCCAAACGCAGGCTGCTCGTCAAGCGAAGCGAAGTCGAAACCTGCGCCGTCCGCAAATGTCACGGTGCCTTCGATGACGAGCCCGGCCTCGATGCCGTCCGCAACGACCACATTGGCGTTGCCGATCGTCCCCGCGCCCTTGACGGACTCGAACGTCCATGTGCCGCCGCCAAAGTCGAGCCTCGCGTCGTTCTCGAGCGCTATATTTGAAGGAACCGTCGTGCCGTCGAACGGCGTGAACCACTTCGTGTGCAGATAGGTCCGGACTGCACTGAGCTCCTCATCGGTCAAACCTTTGTCGAACATCATGACTTCCGCGATCTCGCCGGCGCTCGGAGAATCGTACAGCTGCCTCATGCCGACAAAAAGCTTGGCCTCTTCTACGGTCTCGTTGCCGCCTGTCGTCACCGGGGTGGCGTTCTCAACGCCGGCGGACTCCGTCATGACGGAACCGCTGACGGTCTTGTCGCTTGAGCCCATCGCCCAGATCGCATACTCGTCAGGGTTGATGTCGCGAAGCCCGGGCAGGCACTGGAACCCGTGTTCGGGCACCGCAGCGTCGTCGTAGTCGAGATGCGTCCCGTTCGACCACTGCCCGATCCGGAACTCCCCGTAGTTCGCAGACCACATCGACGCCTCTATGCCGATCGGGAACATCTGCTCCTCGAACTCGCCGTCCTTCG
>CAMOXA010000062.1 GCA_946628745.1 uncultured Verrucomicrobiota bacterium
CGACGGCGCCTTCTTGACAACTTTAATCGCCTGGATCCAGGGGCTGTTGAACGGGAAGAGCTTCTCAACCCTGACGCCATAGCTCTCGCGGCTGACGGTGAAGTTGCCGGCGACATTCTTGCGCCCGTTGTCGATGGCAAGAACCTTGCCTTCGAAGTCCTGGATGCGGAACTTGTCGCCTTCTTTGATCTTTATCGAAACGCGCACCACATCGCCCGTATGGAACTCCGGGAAGTTCTTCTCGGCGAACTTGGCGGTCTGCTCGGCGTTGATCTTGTCTAGAATCTTGATACCCATGATCTACCTCCTTATGCCTTCTTCTCGGCCTTCTGGGCCTTGCGGGCGTGGTGGGGCTTGATGGCCGGGTTCTTCGCGCGGCGAATAAGCGAGGCGACCGTGGTGGAGGGCTTGGCACCCTTCGAAATCCAGTAGTCGACGCGCTCTACGTCGATCTTGAAATTGTTCTCCTTGAGCTGAGTGTCGTACCAGCCGAGGATCTCAAGAAACTTGCCGTCGCGGGGGCTGCGCTCGTCGGCGGCGACGATACGATAGGCCGCGTGGTTCGTGCAGCCTGTGCGACGCATTCTAATCTTTACCATCTCGTTTTTTTCTCCTTATCGGTGAATGAATGGCGCGTAGTATATCATTTTTCGCCGCCGCGCGCAAGGGGTAAAAAGATAAACGAATTTTTTATCCAACGGTCGAGCCTGCGTCTGGCGAACTCGCCGAAGAGCGGCAGATGCAACGGAGCGGAGCGTATGACATCGGCGGTTTCGTCTCTCGTAAGCGACCACGACTGGCGCACATCGTCGCACGTACCGACCGAGATGCGCGAGCAATAGACTGTCGCGAACATGGCGTCGACGCTTTCGGCGAGACTGCGGCGCTTCAAACGGCGCAAGAGCCCGGCGACCGGGCGGGAGGCCGCGAATGCGAGCGCCGCGGCGAGCGCCCCCGACGCAACGGCCGCGACCTGTCCCAAGCCGGAGCGCGAAGACATGGCGATCCAGACGAGCAGACCGGACACGGCGGCGAAAAGCAGCGCGCAGCTCCAGGCCGCGAAAGAGAACCGCAAAAGTGCGCGTGCGGCGGCGTTCACGACGCACATGCGAATCGAAAGCCCCGTAAAGTCCGACAACGCCTGCGAATATATGTTGTCGCGGCGGCGGGCGGCGGCGTCGCGCACCGTCGCGAGGAATTCGCCCCTGACGCGATTGAAGTCCGAAAGGTCGATTCCGTCGCCGGAGCGCTCGCGCTCGGGGCCGGAATAGACGGTGAGTATCTTGGGCAGGTCCTTTGTCGACAGAACGCGCGAGAGATTCCAGCAAACCGTGCCGTAGGTGCGGGCGAAATCGTAGGCGCGGGTGAACATGTCGCACTTGTTCAGGAGCACGCGCAGCTTGTAGTCCATGCCGCGCAGCGATTTCGAAAAGACGCGCACGGTCTCGCCGGTCGTGCCGGGCTTTTCCGGATCCAGAAGGAAGAACACGACATCGCTGGACTCCGCCAGGAATCTTACGGCGCCGTCGAAGTCGTACGTGCGAGCGACGGACGAATCGGCGGAATCTATCATGCCGGGGCTGTCGATGAGCGACACGGACTTGAGGAGTTCGCGATTGCGGAACTTGACGGCAATGTGCTGAAGGAACTCGCCGCCCAGCCGCGCGAGGCCCGAAAACTCTCCGGGAAGGCGCGAGAGCGCGGCGGGGCCTACGACATCCTCCTCCGTCTCCCCGTACATTATTATCGTGAAGCCGTCGTCCGTCGGCGCCAGCCCTTCATCCTGCACCTTCTTCCCGCCCAGCAGCCAGTTGACGAGGGTCGACTTGCCGGAGGAATGGTTGCCCAGGAATATCATGCAGGGGACGCCGCCGGCGGTGACGGTGCGGCGCTTGAACCGGTAATAGTACCTTTCCGCAAGCGGAGCCAGCCTCGCGTATTCCACGCCCAGCATGCGCTCGAAGGCGCCCCAGTCTTTAACTTCGCCGCTCGAAGCCATGAGACGTCTCCCGTTTTCAGCCGAAGAACGCCTTGTAGAGCGCCCTGACCGCGGCGTCGCGGTCCTGATGGCGAATCGCGATCATGAAGCTGACTTCGCTCGAGCCCTGGTTGACCATAGACACCGAAATGCCGACCGACGCGAGGGCGAGGCACGCCTTGGCGAGCATGCCGGCCGTGTAGCACATGCCTTCGCCGACAATCATCAGAATGGTGATGTCGCGCTCGACCGCCACGAAGTCCGGGTTGAGCTCGCGGCGGATCTTCGACAAGACCGCGCGCTCGGCCTCCTTCGGCAGGTTCTGTCCCTTGACGACGACACACTGGGAGTCCACGCCCGAGGGCATGTGCTCGTACGAAACGCCTTCGCTCTCGAATATCTGCAAAAGGCGTCGTCCGAAACCTACCTCGCGGTTCATCAAATACTTCTCGACGACTATGTTGCAGAAGTCGTCGGCGGCGGCGATGCCCACAATAGTGCCTGGCACGACGCGGCGGGACTGCTGAATCATCGTGCCGGGCTCGCCGGGATGGTTGGTATTCCTGATGTTGATCGGTATGCGCGCGCGCACGACGGGTATCACGGCCTCGTCGGCGAAGACGCCGAAGCCGGCGTAGGCGAGTTCGCGCATCTCGCGGTAGGTCATGGTCGGGATGCCTTCAGAGACCTCCGGGACGATTCTGGGATCGACCGGATAGACCGAATCGACGTCGGTGAAGTTCTCGTAGACGTCGGCGCATACCGCCGCGGCGAGTATGGAGCCGGTGATGTCGCTGCCGCCGCGCGGGAATGTCGCGACCTTGCCGTCTTTGGTATAGCCGAAAAAGCCCGGATAGATGACTATGCCGTCGAAATTGGAGAACGCGCGGGCGAGCGTCGCGTAGCTGGCGGGATCGAGCGTGGCGTCGCCGAACGGGCCCGTGAGCACCATGCCGGTGTCGCGCGGGCTGGCGTAGCGCGCCTTCTTGCCGCGCGCCGAAAAGGCCATGGCGACGAGCTTCGCGCAGTTGTCTTCGCCGGCGGCCTTCATGAGGTCGATGAATTCGGCGCGCTGCAGCTCGGCGACCTTGGCGAGACGGTCCATGAGATCCATCTCGATGGTGCGCACGATCTCGTCGCCGAGACGGAGCGACTGGGCCATCTCCGCATAGCGTTCGACAACCGCACCGAACTGCCGGTCTGTATTCTCGCCGGCGAGCGCGACATTGGCGAGTTCTATCAGCAGGTCCGTGACCTTCGTGTCGCCCGAGTGTCTCTTGCCGGGCGCCGAGACGACCACGATGCGTCTCGCCGGATCGGCGAGGACGATGTCCATTACCTTGTTGAGCTGTGAGGCGTTCGCGAGCGAACTGCCGCCGAATTTGCAGACTTTCATTTTTCTTTGAGCCGGATGGTCCGTCTTTTGTGTGTTGACTAAAGTATTCGCAGGGCGACGGGTTCGCCGCCTATGACGCCGCTGTCCTTTATCTCGGCGAGGGCGCGATGCAAGTCGGCAGCCTTCGCCTCGTGGGCGAGCACAACGACCGGGACAGGCTGGTTGCCGACCCCTCCGGCCTTCTGGGACGCGGCGGATATCGAAACGCCGTGCCGGCCGAGTATCGACGCGATCGTGCCGAATGCGCCGGCTTTGTCCGCAACCAGAAAGCGCATGTAGAACTTGGAGCGTATCTCGCCCGACGGCCTCAGGCCGACCCGGCCCTCGGCGTAGTCCGGCGCTCCCCTCGTGTAGCGCGTTTCGCCGTGGGCGAGGTTGCGGGCTATGTCTCCTATGTCGCCGACGACCGTCGAAGCCGTCGGCGCGCGGCCCGCGCCGCGGCCGTAGTACATCGTGTAGTCGGACATGTCGCCCTTGACCATCACGGCGTTGAAGGCATCGTTCACGTTCGAAAGCATGTGCGAGAACGGCACCAGCGTCGGGTGCACGCCGACCTCGACCTCGTCGCCGTGGCGCGCGACGCACGCGAGCAGTTTGATGCGGTAGCCGAAATCCGCCGCGTACTTCACGTCTTCGCCGGCGAGATTGCGTATGCCCTCGACATCGACCTGGTCCAAGCGCGGCTGGAAGCCGAAAGCGAGCGACGCGAGGATGCACGCCTTGTGCGCAGTGTCGAATCCGTCCACGTCCAGCGACGGATTCGCCTCGGCGTACCCGAGGCGCTGCGCGTCCTTGAGCACGACATCGAACGCGAGGCCCTCCTGCTCCATCCTGGTGAGGATGTAGTTGCAAGTGCCGTTGAGAATGCCGTGGATGGACTCTATGTCGTTGCCGGCGAGTCCTTCGCGCAGCACGCGGATGATCGGGATGCCGCCGCCGACGGCAGCCCCGAAGTAGATGTCCACTCCGTGCTTCGCGGCGGTGTCGAATATCTCCGCACCGTATTCAGCCAACAGCTTTTTGTTGGCCGTCACGACACACTTGCCGGCTTCAAGGGCCGAGAGCACGAACGTGCGGGCGATGCCGGTACCGCCAATGGTCTCCACGACAATCTGCACTTCAGGGTCGGCGATTACGCCCTTCGCGTCGGTTGTGAGGATGCCGTCCGGAACCTGGATGCCGCGGTCTGTCGTTATATCCAGGTCTGCAATCTTGCGAAGAACGATATCGACGCCAAGGCGCTTCGCCATGACGTCACGGTGCTTCAGAAGACCGTCTGCGACACCTGCGCCGACCGTCCCGAAACCGAGTATGCCAACACCAATCTGCTTCATGTTCTTTCCTTTTTGAATCAAGAAGGGATATTGTACAATTATTTACGGGCGAAAGTCAATGGCGAAAAAGGGTTGAACGCGATTTTTTCATGCGGCCGGACGCGCGGGCTGAATTCGCGGCGGAGCACGCGCATGGTCCGCGGCGTGATCTGCGGCGCACGCGGACGCGTTCAGCCCAGCCTGGCGGCGAAATCGGAGTAGCCGAACGTGCGGACGGTCTCCTCGCGCCCGTCCTCGAGCCTAAGGACGATATCCGGCAGGTTGACGCCGTTGAAAGTATTGTTTTTGACCATTGAATATATGGCCATGTCTTCGAACACTACAGTGTCGCCTTCGCGAAGCGGTCTCTCAAAAGAATAAACGCCTATCTCGTCGCCCGCTAGACACGTCGGCCCGCCGAAACGGTACGTGAAGGCACCGTCTGGAGCGCTGCCGGAGACGCGAGGAGTGTATGGCATCTCCAGTACGTCCGGCATGTGGCACGCGGCACTCGCGTCAAGTATGGCGTTGGCGACGCCGTCGGCGCCTTTCGGCTGGATTTCGAGAACCCGCGCCTCCAGAAAGCCGGCGTCCAGCGCCACGGCTTCGCCGGGTTCGAGGTAGATGTCGAGGCCTGGATGCCGCTCTCGGAAGACGCCGATCAACTTCACCAGCCCGTCCACGTCGTAGTCGCGCCGCGTTATGTGGTGGCCGCCGCCGAAATTGACCCATTTCATCTGCGGCAGAAGATCGCCGAACCTGGCCTCGAATCCGCCAAGAACCCTCTCAAGCTCCGCGACACCCTGCTCGCAGAGACAGTGGAAATGCAGTCCGTCCACTAGCGCGGACAGTCCGCCAGCCGCGTCGAGATCGCCGCGCCTGACGCCGAGGCGGGACGACGGCCGACACGGATCGTACGCCGGCACCGTAGCGACTGCGACCTCTGGATTGACCCGCAGGCCGACAGACACGCCCCTCGCCCGCGCGGCGGCGGCGAAGAGCGCGACCTGCCGCGGCGAATTGAACACGATATGGTCGACAAGGTCGAGCAGCCCATCCATCTCCGCCGGGTCGAACGCCGGCGCGAACACGTGAGTCTCGCCGCCGAAGAAGTCGTGGCCGTGCTTCGCCTCGAAAAGCGAACTCGCCGTCGTGCCGGCCAGGTACTTCGCGCAAAGCGGATATGCCGCCGCGCAGGAAAAGGCCTTTTGCGCGAGCAGTATGCGCACGCCGGCCCTGCCGGACACGTCCTTGAGAATCTCGAGATTGCGCCGCAGCGCTTTTTCGTCTATGACATACCTGGGCATAACGCACCTTTTGAAGAGTTGCGGACGCGGCACATTCCGCTTCCTGGCGAATCACGACTGCAACCGGAACTCGAGGCCGGGGGCTTGTTCGGCACTGTCGTCGGGCCCGGCGAGGCTCGACTTGATGCGATCCGCCCAGACGTCGCAAAGTTGCAGAATCTTTTCGAGTGTGTCGACGAAAGCGTCCACGTCCCTGGCCGCCTCGGCGAGGTCGAAGAAGTAGTTGTAGACGACGGTCTCCGTTTCACGCTCGAGCGAGAAATATCCGCCGGCCGTTTCAATGCCGAAGAGCCCGCCGGCCAGCAGTTCGCGGTAGACTTCGCGGCCTGCGTCTTTCGGCAGCACCGCCACTTCTATGAAGCACAGCACCTTGCCGGAAGCTTCCACATACTGCAGATTCACATTGTACGTGTCGTCGACCCTGACGCACACCATGCCGGAATCGTCTGGCACGAGCGCTTCAATGCCGGTCGCTTTGCGCACCTCGGCGAGGAACCTGTCATAGTCGTCTCTGGTTGTCATCGGTTTCGCCCCTGTATCTATTTATTCTTCGCCGGACGACCTCCCGGAACCAGTAGCGCGGTCGTCCATTCGCCGTAGGACCGGCGCGACACCTCGGCAAAGCCGCGCTTCGAGAAAGCGGCGAGGACTTCGGGATAAACCTCGTTCAGAATGCCGGATACGACCAGACGCCTCCTGACATATCCCGATATCTCGTCCGCGAACGCCACGAGAAGCGGCCCCAGTATGTTCGCGACGACCAGATCGGCCGGAGCGAACGCCGCGCCGGCGGGATTCGGCGCCAGGCCCTGAAGCTGGAGGTCGGGATAGATTCCCTTTGCCGCTTCAACCGATGCGTCCAGCGTGACGGCACCGCCGCCAAGCGCAAAGACTCTGTATTCGACCCGGACCCCGTTCGCCGCGGCATTTTCTCTCGCGGCCGCCACGGCGTCCTCGTCTATGTCGAACCCGGCGACCGGCGCATAGCCCAGCTTTGCCGCCGCAATCGACAGAATGCCAGAGCCGCAGCCCATATCGAGGAACGAACCGCCTTCGGACGAAAGTTCGTCCACGTATTCGAGGCACGCGCGCGTCGTTTCGTGCTTGCCGGTCCCGAACGCCATGCCGGGATCGAGCACAATCGGCACTCTGCCCTTCAACGCGGGGTCGGCCGAGCACCTGAACGAGTCGAACTCCCACGCCGGAACGGAAACGAGGCGGCTGCCGACAGGCTCGACTTTGAAATGTCGGCGATAGCTGAGCTTCCAATCCTCGTCCGGCAGTTCCTCGCATTCTATCGCCGCGTCAGCGCCAACGAGCGACAACGCCGCCGCCAGGCGCGACTTGGCCTCGTCGATTCGCTCTTTTTCGGGGAAATACAACTGTATCTCGGTAAAGGGGCTTTCGACGTCGCTATAAGACGACAAAACAAAATCCCCTCCGTCGAAAACCTCGAAGAGGGGATTCGCCAACGAGTCTTCTACTTGGCAGAAGACCTTGTTCACGCCTTCTTGGCGACAAGCTTCTTGACGACCGCGGGGCGCTGCACCAGCACACGCACCTCTTCGTCGCCCATGAGCTTGACGTCATCCTCTTTCATGCCAAACTTGACGAGCCGGGCGCGCTGCGCCTTGCTCTTGCGAGCCTTGCCGGCCGGAGTCTTGCACGGACGAACGTGCGATTCCTTGCGAAGTGTACGACCTGTACCCATTATTCTACCTCTTTCTTTGTTCCTTGGTGGGAAAATGTGGCGCATATTATATCGAAAATGCGGGCCTCTTGTCAATAGCGGTGCCATTAAAAAGTATTGGGTGAAAAGACAGAGTGAATGCGACTGCCCGCGAAGCGGGGTGTCGCATTCACTCTGTCTTTTCACCCTTGCTAAATTCCGCGTATTGTGCGCAGAATCAGGAAATGTTATACTACGCACATCCCTCTATGGGATGGCAGTGAAACAGATTAGACCCATTTCAAACAGGAGACGACAATGGAACTGAAAGAACTGATACCCGCCTTCGCGGCGAAAC
>CAMOXA010000063.1 GCA_946628745.1 uncultured Verrucomicrobiota bacterium
GTCGCGGACGCATTGCCGTCGACTACCGGTATCTTCTCGCGCCACATCGCCAGAGGCTTGAAACGCCGCGTCGCCACGGGGCTGATGCGATCCAGCATTTCCGCGCCGTATCCGCCGCCCGTCTTCACGCCGGTCGCGGCGAGCCCTCCTTCGCCGAGGACCGGCAGTATGCGGCGGTACAGGTCGTAATACGGCTGGAAGAAAGAAACCTTCGGGGACGAGAAGTACCCGACAGGATCCGGCACCGGCTCGCCGGTAAGGATGTTGATGCCTTCGTCGACGAGCGTTATCACAGTCTCCTTCGCGTCTGGGGCGTGCACTTGCGCCGAAACCTCGCGCCCTTCAAACGCCGCGACGACCGACACCTCGATTTCGTTCTCCGGCCGGCGCACCGAGACCGTCGCCTCGCCGCGGGCCTTGGCCGCCATATGCCTGGTGTTTTCGGCTACGGCCTGAAGGACATTGACGGAAACGTTGACATTCGGCGCCCAGTCCGGCTCTACAGGCCTGAGCTCGACTTCGCACGTCGCGTTCGTCAGCTGCAGCACCTCGTTGTACACCACATTGTCGCGCATGACCGTGACAAGAGCAGTTCCGGCGAACGGCGAGCGCACCCTAAGCCGCGGCGTTTCGCCTGGGCGGTAGAACGGCTTGTCTGCAGAAACCGCGACACGCGTCGGATTCGACAGCGGCGCGCGAATGCTCTCGTCGCCCCAGCTGCTGAGATAGAATGTCATGCCGAACGAAACATCTCCGGCGGGATCCGCTATCGTCAGCGTGTAGTCGCCGCACTCGTCAGTCGGTATCTCGAACTCGCAGCCGTCGCCGGAAGGAACTTCGACCGGGATGTCTTCGGCGACCGTAGTCCTTACATGCTCGCAATTCCAGGTAGTGAAGTTTGTTTCTTCGTCGACCTTGCACGAATACACGCTGTCGATTCGCTCGAGCCTTGCCCGCAGAGACTTCGCCTCGGCGAGGCGGCGCCCGTCTGCGGCGACGCACGCGACGTTGATTTTGGCGCGTCCCGTCCCGGGCAGTCTGAGCCACTGGGTCAGCGTAGTGCCGATATAATAAGGGTAATAGTGCAAAACCGTACTGTCGCGCGACGTCGCGGGGCGGCCGCCGTCCTCGAAGACCGTCCCCTGTGCCGTCGCGCGGACCGCCGCGGCCGGCTTGCCGTGATCTGACCAGATCGGGGCCGCGAGCGTGCACTCGCCTTTGGCGTCGAGCTTGCTCTTCGCCAAAGTCCTGAAGTTCGGCACGAGCCCTCGCGACGAATCGCCGAAGCTCCAGCCTTCCCATCCGGCCGGAGCGAACGGCACGTCCTCGAATACGACCGCCCCCTCGCAAGCGAGGTCCGACGCGGGACCGCCGTAAAGATGTTCGCCGGAGACGGTGAAAGAGAAATCTTGCGGTTTGACTCCCGTCGCGGCGACCGTCTTGACGCGTATCTGCGGCGGCGCGAACTCCTCGACCTTGATCTTGCGCCGGCCGATCGGGATTCCGTCCTTGCCGGGAGTGCGAACGGAAAACGTCCACTCGCCGCTCGGCTGATCGGCCGGTATCGCGATATCGTCGCAGAGTATCGACCCGAAGGCGTCGGTCATCACGGAGCGTTTGAGATATGTGTCGTTCGACGGCGTCTTGATGTGGAGTTCCAGCGGCAGAGGCTGCGGCGCGAATCCGGCGCCGTTCCTGACAAGCGCGTGAAACAGTATCTTCTCTCCGTGCCGGTAGATGCCGCGGTCGGTCCATGCGAACACATCCAACGACTCCGGGCGGGTGTAGGCTTCATCGCCGGCGAATCGTTCGTCCAGCATCGTGGCGTCGTGCATGGCGATGAAAGAAATGTCGCTGCCGTCCTGTGCCGACGCCACGACGGCGAACGGCATGAACGACCCGGTTTTGCCGCGCTCTTCTATGAATGCGATTCCGTCCGGACCGGTTATCGCGCGTCCCAGCCGCTCGTTCGCGGACGAATAGGTCTCTACTGCTATATCCGGCGCCGGCGTCCCTTTCGAAAGCGAAGTGACCCATATGTACGTACCGTTCGAGTCCCGCCTCACGCTCAGCCCGAGATCGGTGACGCATACGACGCGGCAGTCGTCCACGTCGTCTTCTTCGCTGCCCACGCTGACGAAATAGACGCCGTTCGGCGGACGCAGCCGAAGCGTCGTGCGCTCTTCTTCGTTAAGCTTGTTCGGCATGGCGATATTCGTCTTCCAGCGGGCCGCCGATATGTCTTTGACGAAACTGTCGTCCTCTCTGCTCCAATATCTTCTGTTGCGGTAAATATTGTCGTACACGTCTTCTTCAAGTGCCAGCATCTGGACGATGTTGGCGGGCGGAACCGCCGAAACGCTGGCGACGATATTCGATACGTTCACGCTTTTGAGCGCGACTTCGCGGCGGCCCATAGGCGGCAGGTACCGTCCCTTGTCGGCGAACTCGACCGTCGGCTCGCGGTCGCGCCGCACGAAGGCGTGGACGTAATCCTCGGCGAGCGGCTCGTTGACGACCGTGACGCCAGGCGCGGACGGCGTCTCGACGCTCGCCAGCGGGAATCCCTTTTTGATTCGCACCGTGATATTCGTGCGATGCGCCCATTCGCCGGTTATCCAAAGCGCCGGCTTGACCGACACTCCGTTGCCGTGCCATTCCCTGCGGGTCGTAAGGCCAAACGCCAGATTGCCCTTTTCAAGCGGTCCGGCGGTTACGTACTGCTTTACGACATTCATGTCCGGCTTTTCCGAAAGCACTATCGTGACCGTGTTGTTGCCATCGTACCCGAAACCCTGCACCTTCATTTCGCGGTATACGGTTTTCGGTTCCGGCGCGGCCTCCTCCCCGGCTGCGGCGCTCTGGGCCGCCGTCCCCGCGGGCGCCGTAGTCCCCGCGGCCGCGCTTTGGGCGCACGCCTCTGCGGCCGCCGCCGGCTCCTCGACCCGTTTATCGCCGGTTTCCGCGAGTTTCCCCGAAAGGCTCAGCATTCTCGCGGTCGTGAAAACCGCCACTGCCGAGCTCGCTATCGCCACAAGGCACAACAATTTGTTCGCTTTTTGCATCGTATGTTTTCGTTCCTTCCACTCCCTACTCTCGTCCGCAAGAAAAATATGACAGGGATTTGCAAAAAATATTTCGTCACTTCCTGGTTTTCTTGAGTGCCTTTATCTGGTCGCGCAAATACGCCGCCCGCTCGAACTCCAGATTGTCCGCCGCCTCGAGCATGTCGCGGGTGAGTTCGTCCAGCGTTTCCGCCAATGTCGCGGCGGACGCCCCTCCTGCACCGGCCCTGCCTCCCGCCGACGGGCTCGCCCCGGACGACGCCTTGAACAAATACGTCGCCTCGTTTACAGAGCGCTTGACGGAGTGAGGCGTTATGCCGTTGGCCTTGTTGTAGGCCGTCTGCTTCTCGCGGTGCGATTTCGTTATCCGCAGAAGATCCCGTATCGCGTCCGTCTTGTGGTCGCAGTACAGTATCACGCGGCCCCTTTCGTGCCGCGCGGTACGCCCTGCGGTCTGAACCAGCGAGGTGGTGGACCTGAGAAACCCCTCCTTGTCCGCGTCGAGTATCGCGACGAGCGCGACTTCCGGCAGGTCAAGCCCCTCTCTGAGAAGATTGATGCCTACGAGCACGTCGAACTCGCCCTTCCTCAGTCTGTGCAGTATCTCCACACGCTCGATCGCGTCTATGTCGCTGTGCAGATACTCCACGCGAATTCCCGTCTCGTGCAGATACTGGCTTAGGTCTTCGGCGGACCGCTTTGTAAGGGTCGTCACGAAAACGCGGTCCCCGGCACCGGCGACCTTGCGTATTTCGGCGATGAGATCGTCGACCTGGTTCGCCAGCGGCCTCAGCTCTATGACTGGATCCAAGAGCCCCGTCGGACGTATCACCTGCTCGGCCACGGTCGTCGCCTCGGAGTATTCGTACTCGCCCGGCGTAGCCGAGCAGTACACTATCTGGCGGACCTTTTCGTTGAACTCGTCGAATTTGAGCGGCCTGTTGTCTTTCGCGCTCGGCAGGCGGAACCCGTAATCCACGAGTTTCTGCTTGCGCGCCTGGTCGCCGTTGTACATCGCCCGTATCTGCGGCACGGACACGTGGCTTTCGTCTATTATCGTCAGAAAATCGTCGGGGAAATAGTCTATCAGACACTCGGGCGCGGAACCTGGCGCGCGGCCTGTAAGCGGGCGCGAATAGTTCTCGATTCCGTTGCAATACCCCAGTTCCCGCATCATCTCGATGTCGTATTCGGTGCGCTCCCTGAGCCTTTGCGCCTCAAGGAGCTTGTTCTTCGACGCGAAATACTTGAGCCTGTCCGCAAGCTCCGCCTCTATGCGCGCGAAAGCGGCCTCGAACTTGTCCCGTCCCATGACGAATTGTTTCGCCGGCGTGACGACTGCCGCGGGCATCGACACGCCGCATTTCCCCGTGAGCGGATCGAGCTCTCGTATCGAGTCCACTTCATCCCCGAAGAACTCCACTCTTATCGCCTTGGTCTCGTACGCCGGGAATATGTCCACTATGTCGCCGCGTACGCGAAAGACCCCCGGGGAGAACTCGAAATCGTTCCTTGCGTACTGCGCCTCGACGAGATTCGCTATCAGATTGCCGCGCCCGGACGCGTCTCCCGGGACTATGCGCACGGCCAGGTCGCGGTATTCGTCTGACTCCCCTAGGCCGTATATGCAGCTTACGGACGAGACGACGATCACGTCCTTTCGCGCTATGAGCGCATTCGTCGCCGCGAGCCGGTAGCGCTCTATCTCTTCGTTGATCGACGCGTCTTTTTCGATGTACGTGTCCGTCTGGGGTATGTACGCCTCGGGCTGGTAGTAGTCGTAGTAGGAAATGAAATATTCGACCGCGTTCTCCGGGAAGAATTCCTTGAGTTCCGAAAACAGCTGCGCCGCAAGAGTCTTGTTGTGCGAAAGTATCAGTGTCGGCCGGTTCCACTCGGCTATCACATTGGCCATCGTGAAGGTTTTGCCCGAGCCGGTCACGCCTTGCAGGATGAGACGCCTGTCCCCGCGTCGCAGTCCCTCGCAAAGTGCCGCGATCGCCTCCGGCTGATCGCCTGTCGGTTTGAATTTCGATTTGAGTTTGAAGAGTTTTTCCGCCATGTTCCGCTTCCGCCTTCTCCTGACGGGCCGATATTATACCATATCGCGGCAGATTGCACCACACGGCCCGCCGAATTTCTGGTATAATGTGCGGCATGGAACGACTGACAATACAAGTAGGCTCTTACGGAGTGAACTGTTCGATCGTCTCTGACCGCGGGAGAGCGTGGATCGTCGACCCTGGCCAGGAAGGCGAAAGAATCGTCCGGCTTCTAGCCCAAAAAGGGCTGGAACCCGCGGCGGTCCTTCTCACGCACGCTCACTTCGACCACGTATGCGGCATACCGGCGCTCGAAAAGGAATTCCCCGATCTGCCGGTGTACGTCGGCTCGGGGGACATGGCGATGTTCGGCCACCCGCTGAACCAGTTCCCGCCGGAGTATCCTTCGATCCCGCGTCCGGCCGATCTTCGCGATGTGGATTTGCTGGATCTGCCGTGGCTGAAAACGATTCACACTCCCGGCCACACGCCAGGCGGCGTGTGCTACCACATCCCCGGCGACGGCCTGCTGCTGAGCGGCGATACGCTTTTCGCCGGTTCGGTGGGACGCACCGATTTCCCGGGCGGCAGCATGGCGACGCTCGTCGATTCGCTCAAAAAGCTTGTCGTGCTGCCAGGCGAAACGCTCGTCATACCCGGCCACGGTCCTCACACCACAATCGCCGCCGAAATAGCCGGCAACCCGTTCCTCTGACCTGCAGCCGGCGAGGCCGCCTCACAGAGACTGGAGTATCTTCACCGCCGCCGCGGTGCAGTCGTTCGTGCCGTCCATCCAGCGCCCGTCGGGCTTTTGGGACGAAACGAGCTTTATCGCGATATCCGTGGCCGAAAGCCCGTTTGTCGCCGCGTGGCAGAACGCGGCGCAGTTCGTCGGGAACGACACGCATTCAAAAGCGTTTGAAGGAGCGAGCGACAGGGCGTGGTCGACCTCGTTCTGGACGCTCGGCTCCAGCACGTCCGGACTCACCAGTGGCTGCACGGCAAGCGCCGCGGCCAATATGGCGAGCCTGCTCAAGCGAGCGCCCTCCTCGCCGATTCGAGAGTGTTCCACAAAAGCATTGTGATGGTCATCGGCCCGACGCCGCCCGGAACCGGCGTGATCGCGCCCGCCACTTTCGAGCAGCTCTCGAAGTCCGCGTCGCCGGCGAGTCTGAAGCCTTTCGGACGCGTCTCGTCCGGTATGCGGTTCACGCCTACGTCTATCACGACGGCACCCGGCTTTAACATGTCGCCGGTAAGAGTGCCCGGCCGACCCGTCGCGACCACGACGACGTCCGCCTCGCGGGTGAACTTGGCGACGTCTGGCGTTCCCGTGTGGCAAAGCGTGACTGTCGCGTTCGTCTCCTTGCGCGACAGCAAAACGGCCACGGGCTTGCCTACGATGTTCGACCGTCCGATCACGACCGCGTGCTTGCCCTTGAGATCCATCCCCGAGAACTCTATGAGTTTGAGAATGCCGTGCGGGGTGCACGGCAGAAAGCATCTTTCGCCGATGAGCATCTTGCCGACATTGACCGGCGTGAAGCCGTCCACATCCTTCTCGGGCGCGATGGCGTCTATGACCGCCTTGTCGCTGATATGCCGGGGCAGCGGCAGCTGTACGAGAATCCCGTGGATGGCGTCGTCGCCGTTCAGCTCGCGCACCAACGCGACGATTTCAGCCTCGCTGACCGTCTCCGGCAGACGTATTTCGCGCGAAACCATGCCGGCTTCCTTGCAGGCCTTTTCCTTGGCGGTCACATAGCTGACGCTGGCCGGATTGTCGCCCGCGAGTATCACGGCGAGTCCCGGCGCGACGCCTTTTTCGGACTTCAAATCGGCGACGCCCTTTGCGATTTCGGCGCGAAGGCTGGCCGCGAGCTGTTTCCCGTCTATGAGTTTCATGCAGTTTTCCTGTTGTGGCTTCTATCGACAAAGATTCCGCGCCCTCGCGGACGCGGAATCTGCATTCGGCGCAAGTCTCAACACTTAGTTGAGTTCCATGCGGCCGCGGCGCGAACGGTTGCGGATTCTGGCGCGCTGTGATTTCTTGCGCGCCTTCACGCACGGCTTTTCGAAGTAGCGCTGATCGCGGATCGTCTTGAGAAGACCTTCCTTGTCCAGTATCTTCTTCATCCGCTTAAGTCCGCGTTCGACGGACTCGCCCTTCTTGAGCTTGAGCACGATGGCCATTACTTCACCTCCTTCGCAGCCTCTTCGACGGCGGCGGGCTTCTCGGCGGCCTGCTGGCCTGCCGTCACCCACTGCAGTATGCACATCTCGGCGGCGTCGCCCTTGCGGGTGCCGAGCTTGACGATGCGCGTATAGCCGCCCTTGCGATCTTTCATCGCCGGGGCGATCTTGTCGAACAGCTTCTGCACAGCCTTGGGCTGCGTAAGGCGGGAGGCGGCGAGGCGGCGGGCCGCGAGATCGCCCTTCTTGGCGACCGTCACGATCTTGTCCGCATCCTTGCGCGCTTCCTTCGCCTTCGGCAGAGTCGTCTTGATCGACTCCGCGAGGATGAGATTTGTTACCAGGCTGCGCATGAGCATCTTGCGATGCTCTGTCGAGCGGCCGAATTTCTTCATTACTCTCTGATGACGCATTTTGTCTGAACTCCAGTCTTACTTCTTCGTTTCGAGCAGGTCGGCGTCGAACTTGTAGCCGAGCGACAGGCCTAGCTGAACGAGTTTCGCCTTGATTTCTGTTAGCGACTTCTTGCCGAAGTTGCGGTATTTGAGCATGTCCGCCTCTGTCTTCGAGGCGAGTTCGCCCACGGTCGAGATGTTCGCGTTGTTGAGGCAGTTGGCCGCGCGGACGCTGAGCTCGATCTCGTTGACGGACATGTTGAGGAGCTTGCGGAGGCGTTCGCGCTCGT
>CAMOXA010000064.1 GCA_946628745.1 uncultured Verrucomicrobiota bacterium
GTAATATTCATAGCCGCCGGGGAACTTCCGTATGCCTTCGCGCGTTATCTCCAATATGCTCGTCGCCGTCGCGCGCACAAAATCGATGTCGTGCGAAACGAGCAGGATCGTGCCCTTGTACTTCTGCAGAGCCTCCTGGAGAAGCCGCCTGCCGTCAAGGTCGAGGTGTGTAGTAGGCTCGTCCAGCAACAGAAAGTTCGGCGCAGAAAGGAATAGACGCAGAAACGCCAGACGCACTTTCTCGCCGCCCGACAAAACCCCGGCCGGCTTCTCTACGTCGTTTTCGTCGAAGCCGAAAGCGCCAAGCTGGTTGCGGAAGTTTTTCTCGTTCATCCCGGGCGGGATGGCGTTTTTTGCATTGCGGTACACGCTGACGTCGGGCGGAATCGTCTCGGCGAAATCCTGGGAAAGATATCCAGGGATTACATTGTGGCCCAGCACGGCCCTTCCTTCGGTAGGCTGGCGCGTCCCGGCGATAATGCGCATCAAAGTCGTCTTGCCGAGGCCGTTGTAGCCGATGAGAGCCACCTTGTCGCCCCGCGTCACCTGAAAGGATATGTCCTCGAAGACTTTCTTCTTCCCGTCATAGCTGAAGCCGATGTGCTCGCAGCGGAACATCTCGATTCCGCTCGGCGGCGGTTCCGCCAGCCGCAGCCTGCCGGATTGTGTGTATCGCTTCGGCAAGACGATGCGCTCCTCGTCGATTTTGTCGATCAGCTTCTGGCGGGATTGGGCCTGGGCCGCCTTCGTCGCCTGGGCGCGAAACCTGTCGACAAAGCGCTGGAGCTGTTCGCGGTGGTGGTCTTGGTTCTCCTTCGCGGCGAGGAGGTGCTGGTAGCGGACTTCACGCTCGTTCATGTACCAGTCCAGGCCGCCTTCGTAGCGCGTGGCGGTGCCGGCGTCGACTTCGACGATTATGCCGGTAAGCGTCCGCAGAAGATACCGGTCGTGCGAAATCAGCATAAGCGTGCCTTCGTACGCCTTGAGAAACTTCTGCAGCCAGTCGACAGCCGGCAGGTCGAGATAGTTCGACGGTTCGTCCAGAAGAAGAAGATCGGGCTTGGAGGCGAGGACCCGCGAAAGCTCCGCGCGCATCCGCCAGCCGCCGGAGAACGAGGCGAACGGTTTGGAGAACTCCTCGGTGGCGAAGCCGAGCCCGCCAAGCGCGATCTTGACGCGCGTCTCGATGTCGTATCCGCCGAGGTGCTCGAACTTCGTCTGCAGCTCGCCGTAGCGCTTCAGCTTGACAGGGTCGTCGAGTTCCGTCTCGAGAGACTGCATCTCCGCCTCCATCTCCGAAAGCCCGGGAATGCCGCGCATCGAATACTCCAGAAGAGTCTCTTCGGGCATGTCCGGCGCGGGATTCTGGCGCGTCCAGCCGATTCGAGGACTGCCTTCAATGACGAGTTCGCCCGTGTCGGTCGACATCTCGCCGAGAACGATTTTGAAGAGGGTCGACTTGCCTGAACCGTTAGGCCCGACAACGCCCACGCGATCGCCCTTGTTCACCCTGAAGGTGACGTTCGTCAGCACGTCCTGGTGTCCGTAGTGGACCGATATGTTTTTAAAATCTAGCATCGTTCGCGATCTTTCGACCGTCCTTCATGAGAAACAGGACGGATGCCTTGTAGCCGTATCTGTCAATGAATGCGAGGCCGGCTTCCGGGCCAAGCACGAAAAGAGTCGTAGAAAGTCCGTCGGCGAGCATCGCCGATTTCGCGAGGACGGTGACAGAAGCGACTCCCGAGTCAGCCGGCCGGCCGGTGCGCCCGTCATAGATGTGCCTGCCGCGATAATATTCGGCGCTTGTCGCGAGGGCTTCGCCAGGCGCGAGCTGGACGACTGCGGCGATGCCGCCGCCGGCCGACGCGACGCCTGTTTTCCATGTGCGCGCCGAGCCGTCTCCACACGGGAGAGACAGAAGATTGCCGCCGAGATCCAGCAGGACGTCATCCCCGACGGCATGCATCGACCCGGCGGCGAAGTCCAGGGCGAAACCCTTTGCGATTGCGCCAAGGTCGAGAGTTTCAGGGCCGCGCCATCTCGGGTTGAACGCCCCGCCCGACTCGCGCATCAGCTTGAAAGCGAGCTCGTAGCACGGTTTCATGCGGGCATCGCACTTCGCCGGTATCTCGTCGTCCGCGAGCGCTGCGAGACGGCTGAGTTCCGAACCCGGATCGTGGGCGTTCATAAGCTTCTCCACTTCGGCGAACGCGGTCTTGGCGGCATCGCGATATGACGAAGCGGGCGCGCCTTTCGCGCCAGAGCGCACCTGCACTGCCGCCACGGTGCCCATCACGGTCCATTCCAGACGTTCGGCACGAGGGCTGCACCCGGCGAGCACCTCCGCGGCGAGCCACCACGCCGCGCACTGCGCCGCCAGCCGGCGCCGATTATGTGCCGCAGATGTCACTTCTGCGGCTTCCTGAAAAGAAGCGCGTAGACGAGAACCGCCGCGAAGCATATCGCGGGCACGATGAACGAAGCCCTCAGCGACATCTGCGTCAGCTTGAGATTCGCGTCCCACTCGGCGGAGAACATAGGCACGAGCTTTGTCCAGACCGAACCCGCGTCGCCGATTATCTGCGCCATCCACGGCGTGAACAGCGCGCCGCCGACAATCGCCATTATGAGGCCCGCCGCACCGAGTTTGTGCGCCCGCTGATCGATGCCGCCGAGCGCTATCCCGTAAATCGTCGGGAACATGAGCGACATGAAGCCGGACATCGCCACGAGACATATGACGTTGAACGAGAACGGGAGGCCCCCGGCCGTGAAAACGACCTTTGTCGGCAGATACATGACCCCGGCGCAGCAGAAGATCGCCGCCGCCGCGAACACGGCCATTATCGCGGCCGGATTGAAGTATTTCATCGCAAAGGTCGCCACCCAGCGGCAGGCGATGAACGTTACAAGCGCGAGCAGGTAGTATGTCGCGCCGTCTTTCGGGGTGACGCCAAGCTCCTTCTGGCAGTAGACGTTCATCCATGTCCACGCGGCGATCTGCACGCCGACGTAGAACGCCTGGGCGACGACGCCGAGATACCACTTCGGCGAATGAGCGAGGATGTAGAATATCGTACGCCAATCGGTCTTGCCGCCCTTGACGGCATCCACATCGGTAGGCTTCGAAACGAAGAAGAAAAGCCATATTGCGCCGGCTATCGCGCAAAGCCCCACATACGGCACGCAGACCCAGAAAAGTTCATGGTTGACGATCGCGTCCAACTCGGCCGCCGGCATTGCGGCGCGCTCGTCCGCCGTGGCCGGATTCAGGTGGGCGAGAATGAGCTGCTGGGCGAGAAGAATGCCGGCGAGCGAACCGAGCGGATTGAACATCTGCGCGAAGTTGAGCCGCCTGACCGCGGTCGCCTCGTCGCCAAGCGCGAGTACGTAGGGGTTGCATGTCGTCTCGAGAACCGCACATCCGCCGGCCACCACGAATATGCCGACGATGTACATCCAGAAGCTTTGCGCTATGCAGGCCGGAACATACAACAGCGCACCGGCGACATACACGCCAAGCCCGACCAGGACGCCGGCGCGATATCCGGCGCGCTGTATGAGAAGCGACGCGAAGATGGCTATCGCGGAGTACGCGCCGTAAAACGATATCTGGACGTATCCCGCCGTAGACTGAGTCGTCATGAATATCTTCTGGAACGCCGGCACGAGATTGTCCGTCATGTTGTTCAGAACCCCCCAGAGGGCGAAGCAACTCACCAGCATCACGAATATGGGCAGGTATTTGCGCGGGACTACGGGTGCCGAGTCGTTCATATCTTCCATTCTCCTTTATCTGCGTCTGCCGAGAAAATATTTGTAGGCTGGGTTCTTCGTCATGTCGTCGTAGGCGTAGCCGATTTCGTCCAGGACGCGGGTGAATTCGCCGAGCTCGCCCTTCGGCACCTGGAAGCCGGCCAGCACCTTGCCATGGTCCGCGCCGTGGTTGCGGTAATGGAACATCGAGATGTTCCAACGTCCGGCAATGACGGAAAGAAAGTCTTTGAGCGCGCCGGGACGTTCAGGAAACTCGAACTCGTAGACGACTTCATCGGGTATCGACGCGGCGGGTCCGCCGACCATATGGCGGACGTGCTCCTTGGCGAGGGAGTTGTCCGAAAGGTCGATGCAGTGCGTGCCGGTGGCGCGTATTTTTTTCTGCAAAGCCTTTCGCTCGGCGACATCCTTCACCGAAACGCCGACGAAAATGTGGGCGAGGAATCCCGCGCTCATGCGGTAGTTGAACTCTGTCACGGAATGTTTGCCGAGCGTCTCGGCGAACCGCAGGAAGCTGCCGCGCTCTTCGGGGATGGCGCAGTCGAAAATCGCCTCGCGTCCCTCGCCTATCTCGGTCTGCTCGCTGACGAAGCGTATGCGGTCGAAGTTCATGTTCGCGCCCGAAATGACACACGCGCAGACATCGCCCTTCTTCGCGGTCTTCTTCGCGGCTGCGAGGGCCAAAGCCCCCGCCGGCTCGCATATGGCGCGCGTCGCCTCGAATATGTCCTTTATGGCGGCGCACGTCTCGGCCGTGGACACGCGCACGATTCCGTCAAGGTTTTCGCGGCACACGCGAAACGTCTCCTCCCCGGGGGTCTTCACGCACACGCCGTCGGCGAAAAGGCCGGGATTGTCGAGCGTGACGCGCCTGCCTGCCTTCAAAGACTGGAACATGCAGTCGGAATCTTCCGGTTCGACGCCGTAGACCTTCACCCAGGGACGCACGCTTTTGACGTAGACCGAAACGCCCGCGGCCAGCCCGCCGCCCCCGATCGGCACGTAGACGGTCGTAAGATCTCGCCCGGCCTGTTCAAGTATCTCCATGCCGACCGTACCCTGCCCTGCTATCACGTCCGGATCGTCGAACGGTGCTATGTAGGTATAGCCGTGCTTCTCGATCTGCCTGTGCAGCTCCTCGTATGTGTCCGAGTACGAGTCGCCGTGCAAGACTATCGTCGCGCCGAGCGCCTTGACCGCCGAAGTCTTGATCTCGGGGGTCGTCACCGGCATGACAATCGTCGCCTTGACGCCGAGTTTGCGGGCCGAAAGCGCGACGCCCTGGGCATGGTTGCCGGCCGAAGCGCAAACAACGCCCCTGTCGAGTTCGGCGCGCGACAGCTGGCTCATCTTGTTGTACGCGCCGCGTATCTTGTAGCTGTGGACGGGCTGCAGGTCCTCGCGCTTAAGGAGAATGCGCGCGCCGATTTTCCTGGAAAGCGCCGACGCCTCGTCCAGAGGCGTCTTCGCCGCGACATCGTAGACTGTCGCGTTCAGTATCTTCGTCAAATAGTTGTTCATTGCTACTGTTACAGCTGGTTCTCGGCGGCTTCTTTCTCGACATCCGAGAAGTTGATGTTCGGGAAGACTTCCTTCGCGTACTCAAGATAGTTGGGGAAGCGCTTCAGCGCGTCCTTGGCCATCGACTCGCCGTAGTTGGACGCCGTCGCGTCGTCGGCGAAGACGAGCTGCATTGTGAGCGCGACGCCGAACATCGCGTCCGCCTGCTCGCGCAGCTTCAGCTTGGGCGTGCCGTTGAGATTGCCCTTTCTGATGAACCTCTCGCATATCTCGCTGAGATTGGCGTGGTAGTCGCGGTAGAAGGACTGCCATGGTATCGTCTTCTGTCCCGTGGTCGCGCCTTTCTTGCGCACTGTCAGCTGCTTGTCGTCTACGGCGAGAACCTCCATGCCCTTGAGGTGCTTGTCCTTGGTGAAGCGCTGGAAGACGAAGCCCTTGATGTTGCGCTTCAGGATAGTCTGCACGGACTCCATCATGTCCACCTTGCGGATCTCCTTGTCGACCTCGATCTCGAGCTCGGCCGGCAGCTTGCCGTCCTCGTCGACCAGCGAGTCTTTCAAGGCCTGAAGCTGTCTCTTGGCCCCCTTCCAGTCGAGCTGGCGCAAGTTGCCGTTGGAGCATATCGCTTCAAACTTCGTGTGAATCTCCTCAAGACCGTTCTTGACGAACTCGGCGCGTTTTTCGGCGGCTTCCTTTTCGCGCCGTTCCGCCTCTTCCTTGGCGTCTTTTTCCTGCTTGATCAGCTGCAGCCGGCGGTTCTCGTCTCTGATTTTCCCCTGGATTCTGCTGAGCGCCTTCTTGCCGCTGTTTTCGAGCAGGGATTCCATCTTCTGCAGTTCGGAGAACTCGTTCGACTTCTGGAGTTCGTTGAAGCGGCCGACGATGTCGTTGGCGACCTTCGATTTGGCGTTGAGTATCTCGCCAGTGCGTTCGTAGGGTGCCATGGCGGATTCCACATCCGCCTGAAGTTCCCGTATCTGCATCGTCAGCTTGAGCGCGCCTGCCTGGGCGGCATAGGTCTTTGTCCAGAACTCCTGTATCTTGGACACCGCGTCGAGAATCGGGGGGAACACCGCGTCGGGCGAGCCGGCTTCTTGAGGCTGGGCCGGAGCCGCCCCGCCGGCGGTGCCGGGCTTCACGGCGGACTCGGCCTTCACGGCCTGAGCGACAAGCCACTTGAGCTGCTCCTTCCTGTACTCCTTGCCTTTAGGCGAAGCCGCGTCGGCCTCGTCGTCGTCCTTCGGCGGACGGAACTTGAAGCCGGCCTTCGCCGCTTCCGTCACCATCTTGCGGTAATCTTCCTCGGACATCGCATTCATGAGTTCCGTCACGTCGCCGGTTTCGGCGGCGGTTGAGAGCGCGGCGAACATCTTGCCCATCTCTTCCATCATTTTCGCCATCGCCGCGTCGTTCGCAGGCGCGCCCATCGCCGCGGCCATCTGGCCCATCGCCGCGGCCATCTGGCCGACGGCGGCGGCCGGTGCCGCCTGCGCCGCGCCAGCCGTCCCTTCGGCGGCCCCGGAGAGAGCGCGCTCGGCGTCGAGAAGAACCTTGGTCTTGGGAGGCCTCATCGTCTGGAGAATTTCCGGTGGACACATCCCGGCGCACGCATCCTGCATGCGCTTCTGGAGCTTGGCGCAATCTTCACCAATCTTGTCCTTGAGCTTGTCAACCTTCGTTTGGAATTCCGGCAGTCTCTGGCTGACATCCTTGAGCGAGACGTCGATCTTGCGGTATTCCGCCGCGAGCGCGGCTTCCTCCTTGGCGCGATTCTTGGCGATGTTGTGCGACCAGGCGAACCACACGAGACCGAGTATGACGACGATGCCCGCGATTACGCCGCCTATCACCATAGCGATCTTGCCGCCGACATTGCCCTGCGGTTCGTCGTCATCGTAATCGGGTCTGTGCCGCGCCGCGACGCCGCTGTCGAGATCCGGCACGTCATCCCCGCCGTCCGCCGCCGGTCTGCTCACGGTGAGCTTCCTGCGGGGCTTGATCGTCAGCTTCTTGCCGCCCGCGCCCGTTGCGATGCGCCCGGTGCCGCCGACGGCCGCCGCGCCGGCGGCCGCAGCCTGTGCGGGAGAGAGGGACTGGGTCGAAGAAAGGCCTGTCGTAAGGACTTTCTTGTAATCCTCCAGCAACGCCTCGAAGCTTGGATATCTGTCTTCGGGATTCATCGCCAGCATCTTCATCACCAGAAAATCTATCTGCGGCGAAAGGCCCGGCCTAACCTCGCTGGGCTTCTTCGGCGCGCCTTCGAAGCGCTTGCGCACGACCGCGGCCGCGTCCTCGCCTTCGAACGGCGCGACGCCGGTCAGCGCATGATATATCGTACCGCCCAGCGAATACATGTCGGCGCGGTAGTCGACAGGCTCTTTCTTCACCTTTTCGGGAGCGATGTAGTAGGGCGTACCCCAGATTTCGTTCGTGTCCTTCTGCATCGCCGCCAGGCCGAAGTCCACGAGTTTTGCATTGCCGTTGGCGTCGAGAAGAATGTTCTCGGGCTTGACATCGCCGTGGACGAGCCCCTGGTCGGCCGCGCACCTGAGAGCCTGGGCGACCTGCTCGCATATTTTCATCACGCGCGGCACGTCTATCTTCGCGCCAGAATGGGCCA
>CAMOXA010000065.1 GCA_946628745.1 uncultured Verrucomicrobiota bacterium
CATGCCCGACTTCGACAGCCTGGTCGTCAACGCGCAGGTGGATCTCGGCGGGGCTACGCGCACGTTCGAGACGCTTTCGGGCAGCGGTTCTTTTGTCGACGGAACGGTTGTGCTGACGGGCGATCTCGTCGTGACGGTGAACGCCGACAGGACGGTTGTCGCGCCAACGTTCGACAGGCTCGTGCTGGGCGAGAATGCGCGTCTCGTCGTGAAGGGGGCGAAATATCTGCCGCAAGACGAGACCGTCAACGTGTCGCCGTACACTTCGCTCTCGGGCGAATTCAAGTCGGTGGTTGGCGAGAACGGCGTGATTGTCAAGATCGCCACCAACTGCGGAGGCGACCATATCTGCGTCCGTCGCGACACGGGTATGCGCGTCATCCTTCGCTGAAAAGCAACCTCAACTAGAAGGGAGCATGGCCGTGAACATCACAACGAATGTCTTTCTTGCAGTCTGTCTTGCAGCGACTGCCGCATTGTCCGCCAATGCGGCAAGGGTTGAGAAATTCAATCCGAAGAACGGTACGGGCATAGAAGGATCGGACGGGAAGAAGCTCGCGGCCGTGCTCACGATTCCGGACGGTGCGACGGCGGACATACCTATCGTGATATTCTGCCACGGGTTTAGGTCCCACAAGGGTGGCGCGGTCGGTCCGGAACTTACCAACCAGCTGGTGCCGTACGGAGTCGCGACGATGTGCTTTGATTTCAACGCGCATGGCGACAGCGAGGGCGAGTTCATAGACATGACGGTGCCGAACGAAATAGAGGACGCGGTCAAGGTGTACGAATACATCCGCTCTCGTCCGGAGTTCGGCAAGATCGCTTTTGCGGGCCATTCGCAAGGAGGCGTGGTCGCGGCGATGGCGGCAGGCCAGCTCGGCGACGAAAAGATATCCGGACTCGCCCTTTGGGCCGCCGCGGCGGTTTTGAAGGACGACGCGATAAGAGGCCATTGCATGATCTATCACTGCGATCCGGCGAATCCGCCGGTCGAGGGCATAGACCTCGGGGACGGCAGGCGTCTCGGCCGCGAGTTCGTGTTGACGGCCCAGAAGCTGCCGATATACGAGACAGCCGCGAAGTACAAGGGCGGCGCGTGCGTAATCAACGGAGGTTCGGACGTTATAGTTCCGGTCAGATACGGCAGGCGCTTCCACGGCGTATTGCTCGGCAGCTGCTTCCATCTGATTCCTGAAGAAGACCACAACTTCGGGCACAACCACAAGGCGTCCGTCGCGATCGGCGCGAAGTATTTTCTGCAACTCTTCGGCAAGCTGCCAGCAGGGGCTTGACGCGTCGACGCATGAAGCGTGCAGCGCCAGTGTTAGCATGCCTCGCCGCGATGGCCGCTGCGGCGACGCTCGCGGCCAAGCCCGCCCCGCCGATTCGAGTTTCGGGGCGGCATCTCGTAGACAACAAAGGCAATACGGTCAGGCTCGCTGGGGCGATGCATCCTTTCCATCCGTACTTCTGCGGCAACCGGTGGGGGTGGGGGCACGACGACGCGGCGGTCCAGCGCTGTGTCGAATATTTTGACAAGCTTTGCGCCGCGCTGATGGAGCGCAAGCAGGGCCTTTATGCGAACATGATTCGCGTGACGGACGACGGGTACTGGTGCTCGGACGACAACAAAAAGCCGTCCAAGGATGCCCCGTATTTCTACGCCTTCGACCGGACCCGCTTCGATAGGTATGTCGAGAAAATACTCGTGCCGGTCGTCGAGAACGCGGTGAAGCGGGGGCTTTACGTCGTCATACGTCCGTGCTACTGCTCGCCCGGCGAGACAAGGGTCGGCAGCGACTACCACCGCCACATAATAGAAGAATGGTCGGTGATCGCCGCGAACCGCCGCATACAGGCGATGTCGGGACAGGTTCTGTTCGAATTGCAGAACGAGCCTACGTCGGTGCTTACGAAAGACGGAGCGAAATCGTCCGCCGCGCTGCCTGAGTACTGCCAGAAGATGCTCGACATGGTTCGCCGCAAGGGATTCAAAGGCGTCGTGCTCGTGCCGGGCTCGGGGTACCAGTCGTACTTTCGCGACTTCGTCGAACACCCGATTAAAGATCCGCTCAAAAACTACGGTTACGCGGTGCACGTTTATCCCGGGTGGTACGCACAGTCCGACAAGAACGCCGATCCGGAGAGATTCTACGCGCACTTCGTCAGAAGCGTGCCGGTGGTCAGGGATTATCCGTGCGTCGTGACGGAATGCGACTGGAGTCCGGAGCGGCCGGGCAAGGGCAAGCTCAACGAATTCGGCCAGGAAGTCAAGGCGAACTACGGGACGTGGGGCACGGCGTCGACAACCAAGTGGGGCAATGCATATCTCAAGACGATTGAACGGCTGGGCAACGTATCGACGATATGCGGCGACATAAACCTTCTATTCAAAATCGACGATTGGCTCAAAGACGGGAAGATCACTGTGCCGTTCGACGCGAACCCGGAGTGCAGCCCGAAGGCGTTCTTCGATTTGTACGCAAAATGGGGGCGCGAGAAGCCGGCCAAGCCCGAAGTGCGCGACAGGCGCCTGCCGAAACCGCTTGAAGGCGAGGAGATTCCGCTAAAGCACGTGCGCCACCTGACGACGCGCTTTTTCAGGATGTCGTGCGGCGCGGACGAGCTGCACATAACGTCCGAGCGAAACGGTTCGTGGGATTTCGGCTTCGGCGAGCGCAGGCCCGTCGGACGGAACAGTGAATTCGCCGCGCTATTCAAGGCGATTCCGCGCAAGGCGGATGGCAGGACGTATTACCAACTGAGGTGCTACGACATGGACTGCGTGCTGCGCACGAGTGGACTAGACGGTGGCAACGGCGATTCGCTGTGCGCGCACCCGAACGGCCACAGTCTCATAGAAGGCGTCTGCCGCGAAAACGGCAGCCATGTCTTCGGTCAGGATCGCGACGGCGACGCACTGTGGGAGGTCGAGGAGGTCGCGGGCGGCTTTACGTTCAAAAACAAGGCGTCCGGACGATACCTTGGCGGACCGTCGGCGAGGCATTCCGACACGCCTGTCGTCTGGAGCTGCGTCACGCGGGCGGTCCGGCCCAAGAGATGATCCGGCGAGAAGTCCGAATCTGGAAAAATGCGAAACCGCTCTTGAAGTCCGCCGCGAAATAGTGTACAATTCTTGTGCGGCGGGGAAAAGGGTGTGATGGGGCGCCGCCTCCAAACGGGCATTTCAAGAAAGGAACAACCAGAATGAAAGTACAGACCAGTCATGCAGCGCGCCGGTTCGCGGCGGTTGCAATCGCGTTTGCCGCGGCTGTTGCGGCGCATACGTCGTGTGCCACGCCTGGAGACGGCGAAGCGTCCGCGGCGAAAGCGCCGTCCGCGCTGCCAGTCATACCGCAACCGACGGAATGGAAGCCGTCGCAGGGAGAATGCGACCTCGCCAAGGCGATGATCGACGTGAAAATCTCCGAAGACTCAGGTCTGGGCGACGAGGGCTACACGATTTCCATCGCACCCGGCGTCGTGAATGTGGTCGCCGGGGGCAAAACCGGCGTAGTGTGGGCTCACCAGACGATAATGCAGCTAGGCACCGCAGCGAACCGCGGCGTGGCACCGTTCGGGACTAATGCGCTGGCGCGCACAACTCCCATATTGATCCCGTGCGGCGTGATTCGCGACGTGCCGAAATACAAAGTGCGCGGCTTCATGATGGATGTCGGGCGCATGTACCACTCGATGGACTTTCTGCGGGATCTCGCAAGGACGATGTCGTATTACAAGATGAACACCCTGCACATCCACCTCAACGACAACGAAATCGTCAAAGCCAGCGAGGCGCAGACGGCGGACTGGTCCAAGAAGTACGCGGCGTTTCGCATGGAGTGCGAGACATATCCGGAGCTGACCGCGAAAGACGGCAGCTACACCAAGAAAGAGTTTCGCGAGTTCATGATCTTCTGCAAGGCGATCGGCATCACGGTCGTGCCGGAGTTCGACGTGCCCGCGCACTCCCTCGCGTTTACGCGCGTGCGGCCCGACTTCGCTTCGAAGAAGTACGGCGCGGACCATCTCGACCTGGACAAGTCCGAAGAAATACTCGCATGGCTCAAGCCGCTCTTCGCGGAGTATCTCACGGGAGAAGAGCCTGCGTTCATCGGACCGTTCATGCATGTCGGCACCGACGAATACAACAAGAAGGAAGCGGAAAAGTTCCGCGCCTTCACAGACTCGATGCTCAAAATGGTCGCAGGCTTCGGCTACAAGCCCTGCGCATGGGGCGCGCTTTCGCATGCGAAGGGTTCGACGCGAGTAATCGCCGGCAGGGACATAACGATGGACATATGGCACAATCCGTACTACCAGCCGGCAGAGGCGCTCAAAGCCGGGTACACGATAGTGTCGATTCCCGACGGACTCGTGTATCTCGTGCCGTTCGCAGGCTACTACTACGACTATCTCAACTGCAGGAGCCTGTACGAAAACTGGGAGCCCAGGAAAGTAGCCGGCTACACCGTGCCGGACGAGTACCTTGGCCAGCTCGCCGGCGGCAAGTTCGCTCTTTGGAACGACAAGCTCGGCAGGAAGAAGGACGGCTCGGCGTACACCGAAGCGGACAACTGGGACCGCATCCATCCAGCGCTCCAGACTCTTTCGCAGAAGTTCTGGCGGGGCGACGACGGGAAACTGCCGTGGAAAGAATTCGCCGCGATAGCGGACGGCATGAACGAACCCGCCGGCGTCAAGTCGACGCATAAAACAAAACTGCTGAAATAAGTGGTAACACCAGTTGGGCGCATTGCGCAATATTGTGGTACAATAAACGCGTCGGGACGAAACAGACACAATCAATAAACGCACGTCAAATGGGACTTGCAAGGCGGGAGTTTCTGAAGGAATCGCTGTCCGCGCTGGGCTTTCTGGCGCTGGACGGCATGCCCGTATTCGCCGCGGGCGCAGGCTGGAAGCCGAAGGGCAGGCCTAAACTCGTCGCGGGCATTCTTTCAGACACGCATCTCCAGTCGGGCTGGGACGGCGCGACGCCGCACAGGGGATTCCCGCTGACATACGTCACGAACGCGATGAAGCTTTTCCGCGAGCGCAACATCGACGCGTTCATGCATCTCGGCGACGCGGCCCATCGCGGCAAAAACGTCGAGATCAAGTACCATCGCGACATATTCGAGAAGTTCTTTCCGCGCGGGAAGGCGATGGACGGCCACACGGTCGAGAAGCTGCTCGTCGTCGGCAACCACGAGCTGTACGGCGATGTCGCGGGCGGCCCGGGCGCGTGGGCGCCGAATATCTGGAAGGATCCCGAAGAGCGCAAGAAGCACGTGCTTTGCAGCGATCTGCCGAAACAGTGGGAAGCGTCATGGGGCGAGAAGTACGAAGAAGTCTGGCACAAGGAAGTCAAAGGCTACCATTTCTTCGGCCGGCACTGGTCGACAAAGGAGCAGACGCTCGCCGATTTCATAAACGGCAAGGCGGAGGAATGTTCACTCAAGGGCGACAAGCCGTTCTTCATCATGTCGCACGCGCGGAACCACTTCAAATGCAACCAGGCACTAAGCGCGTACCCGAACGCCATCGCCTTTTTCGGGCACTGGCACCAGTCGAACGCGGACTGGAAGACCATATACTTCGATTCTTTCGGCGGGTTCTTCCCGAACATTCAGGTCGCCTCGTGCAGGATGGACGGCGGGAACGCGCTGGACGCCAACGAGCATATCACAAAGAGTGACGTGTTCATAACCGAGGCCGAGCGCAATTCCGCATGGAGCGAGACGCGAAACCCGTCTAGACAGGCGATGATCATGAACGTCTACGAAGACATGATTGTCATCGAGCGTCACGAGGTCGGCCAGGGCGGCAGAATCGGTCCGGACTGGGTGCTGCCGCTCGGACGGCACAAGCCGCATCCGTTTTCGCGCGAGGAATTGAAGAAGAGCGTCGGTAAACCGCAGTTCGCGCGAAACGCGAAGCTTGAGGTTGCAGTATTGTCCGGCGCAGGGGCGCAGCGGCGCGGAGAAAAGGGGCAGGAGGCTTCTTCGCCGGCGCGGCTCAGCGTCAAAATCCCGATGGCCGACGGCAACCCCGACTCGCGCGTCTACGCATATGATGTAGTGGCGGTCGGGGACGAGCCGAAAACCAAACTTTTCAAGAGCGTGTTCTTCTCGGGCGTGAATGCGGGAATCGGCCACGAGCCGAATCGCGGCGTCACGGAAGTCGAAATACCGATTGACGAACTTCCGTCCGGGAAGGCGCTGACGATCGCTGTGCGACCGATAAGTTCTCTCGGTACGAAAGGGTCCGCCATCGCAACGACATTCCGGCCGCGCGCTTCCGGCGTGCAGAACGGCGCACACACGACATGAAAGGAGAAACATCAACATGAAAGCCAAAATCAGCCTTGCCGCCGTATGCGCGGCAGCAGGAATAAACGCTGTCGCGCTCGACGCCGCGGTCTGGCGCGGAGAGACGGCGTACATTGACATCCCCGCCGGCGTTTCAGAGGCGATGCTGCCGCAGAATGGTGCGACGCAGGGCGGCGTTTCGATAAGGCTCGCCCGCTACGAAGACGTCTCGTATGAAATGCAGCCGGACGGAGTCGACATGCGAACGAGACCAGACGTCTACCGCGAAGACGCCGGCCTGCCGCCGTCGGTCGCCAGGATAACCGCCGCGCCCGACGCGAAGCCGGGCAGGTACGCGTTCGGGCCGCTTGAGCTGACAGTAGTCGACCGCGTGCTGCCGCCTGCGAAGGAATGGAAGTACTTTCTGGATCTCTGGCAGCATCCGTGGGCGGTCGCGCGCTACTTCAACGTCAAGCCGTTTTCGAAGGAACACTATGCCAAGATGGAGCCCGTCTGGCGCACGCTCGCGGAGAGCGGATGCAAGGCACTCACCGTGACGATATTAGATCTGCCGTGGAACAACCAGTGCTATGACGGCTACCACTCCATGATCAAGCGCGTCCACACAGGCGAGGCCGGCTTGAACGACTCCATGTTTCTTGATTTCACGCTGTTCGACGAATATGTGGAATTCGGGCGCAAATGCGGGATCGGCCCGGACATCGCCTGCTACACCATGTGTCCGTGGGGGTACCGGGCGACGTGGGAGGACGAGAAGGGCGGCATCCACCGCGAAAAGCTTCTGCCCGGAACGCCGGAGTTTGAGACGTACTGGAGGCCGTTCCTCCTCGGCTTCGCGACGCACCTCAAGGAGAAGGGGTGGTTCGAAGACGCATACATCGCCATGGACGAACGTTCGCCGGAGGATGTCCGTAATATAATCAACCTAATCCAGAAGTATGCGCCTGGCATGAAGGTCGCCATGGCCGGCAACAAGAGTCCGTCAGAGTTCAGCGGCATGAAGATAGACAATTACTGCCAGGGGCTCATACACTTGGGGAAGCATCCGAAACTCTTCGACGAGCTGGAACCGCGCCGCAAGGCGGGCTTCAAGACGACATTCTACGTCTGCTGCACGGCGGCGCACCCGAATACGTTCATGGAAAGCCCGGCAGACGAAGGCTACTGGCTCGGCGCGTATCCGGTCATGGCAGGTTTCGACGGTTTTTTGCGCTGGGCGGCGAATTCGTGGCCGAAAGATCCGTACAAGGACGCTTCGTTCAAGACCAAGAACTGGAAGGCGGGCGACACTTTTCTAGTATATCCCAACGGCGAACCTTCATCACGTCTCGTCGCGCTTCGAGCCGGCATTGTCGCGGCAGAGAAGATGCGCCTTCTGAAGGAGGCGGGCGTTGCAGACGACGCGGCGCTCAAGAGACTGGCGAAACCGTACGGCTACAAGGGCGCGGTGAACAACGCTTTCGACTTCTCGGCATTCCGCCGCGACGTGGAAGCATTCGTCAACGCCGAAGCCGGGAAGCGTCCGTGAACGCCAGAGGCGA
>CAMOXA010000066.1 GCA_946628745.1 uncultured Verrucomicrobiota bacterium
CGAGACAGAGAGCTATGTCCATCGCATCGGCCGCACTGCGCGCGCCGGCGAGTCCGGCGCGGCGATAAGCTTTGTGACCGGCGAAGAGCGCGTGCAGCTCAAGGCCGTCGAGCGCTTCATCAAAAAGACGATTCCTGTCGATCGCGACCACCCGTTCCACAGCGAAACGGCGGACAGGAAAAACGGGAGATCGTCGGAAGGCCTCCCGCAGGCGCCGTGGGTCCATCCTGCAAACCGCAACAAGACCAACCGCAAGCGCAACGGGCGCAAATCGTTCCTGGGCCGCAGGCAGCCGGACTTCGGCCAGAAGCGGCCGGGCAACGGTTGACCGCGTCTTTCGGCATGTTGACATGGCCCGAAAAGTCCATTTCATAGGCATAGGCGGGGTCGGGATGGCCGCTCTCGCCGTGCTGGAAAAATCGGCCGGCGCGGATGTGTCGGGGTGCGATGTGCACCAGACGCCGCGAACGCGCTGGCTCGAGTCGCTCGGCATACCTGTCGCGACGGGGCACGATCCGACGCATGTCGCGGACGCCGACGAGATTGTCGCCACTCCAGCCGTCGCCGCCGACAATCCGGAACTCGCCGCGTGCAAAGGCAAGCCTGTGCGAATGCGCGGCGAAGTCCTGGCCGGAATCGTTTCCTCCCGCGAGACGATCGCCGTGTGCGGCACCCACGGCAAAACCACCACTTCGACATTCATAGCGAGGCTTCTCCTGGCGTTGGGCGAAGACGTCGCGTGGGCGATCGGCGGCGAGACGCGCGACTTTCCCGTGGCAGGCTGCGGCAAAGGCGTTTTGGTCGTCGAGGCGGACGAATCGGACGGCACGCTCGCGCTGTACAAATCTTCGACTCTCGTCGTCACGAATTGCGAATACGACCACCCGGACCACTTCAAGACTTTCGCCGACTACGCCGCGTGTTTCGATGCGGCCCGTGCCAATGCGAAGACAGTCATAGAGGCGCAAGACCTCTCTGTCGAGGACATGTTCACGCTCGGCGGATTCGACTTCGCGCGGGCTCTTGCGCCGCACAACCAAAAGAACGCGCGCACTGCGGTCGAAGTCGCTTTGAGGCGCGGGTACGCCCCGGCGGACATAGCGAAAGCGCTCGCCCCGATAGTCCGCGAACTTCCCGACCGCCGCTTCCAGATCGCATGGCCGCCGCACGGATTCGGCACGTGCGAGGCAGACGGCCCTGTCGTCATCACGGACTACGCCCACCACCCGACCGAGATGAAATGCGCGATAGACATGGCCAGACGCGTTTGCCGCGGACGGTTGAGGGTGCTCTTCCAGCCCCATCGCTATTCGCGCACCAAGGCGCTCGCGGCGGATTTTCCGGCGGCGCTCGCCGGCGCGGACGAAGTCGTTTTGTGCCCCACATACGCCGCGTTCGAGAAACCCGTGGAAGGCGGAGACATCGCCGATCTGTACGCTTCGTGCCGCAGCGCGTTCACGGATGGCCCGGTGCTGTATCTCGCACGCACGTGTGAAGAGGCCTGGCGGCACGCTTTTATCGAGTCGCGGCCCGGCGACGCGACGCTGCTTCTCGGCGCGGGCGACATAATAGATCTGCTGCCGCGCGTCGCTGCCGATATGTCCGCAAAGCGCGGATATCCCGGCGATGGCGCGAGCTTGAGCGGATATTCGTTCTTTCGCACCGGCGGCCGCACTGTCGGCGGCGGCGCGAGACGGGTCGTCGGCATGGGCTCGAATCTTTGGATAAGCGACCTTGCGACGGACGAAGAATACGTGCGCCTCCAGTCCGCCCCCGCAGGCATGCCAGGCGCCAGGCTGGGCGTGCCGTGGATGGCCGGAATACCCGGCACCGTGGGCGGCTGGATTAAAATGAACGCAGGCGCGTTCGGACATTCGATAGGCGAAATCGTCCGTCGCGTAAAAGTGGACGGCCGCTGGCTGGATCGCGATGAATGCGGCTTCGGCTACCGCAAAAGCTCGATAACGGGTACGATAGAAGATGCCGAGTTCGATCCTGTCGTCGACAGCCGGACGGCCGCGGACTATCTCGCCCGCAGACGCGATTTCCCGCCGCGCTGCTGCGGGAGCGTCTTCAAGAATCCGCCGGGCGGTTTCGCCGGGCGGCTCCTCGAAGAGGCCGGCGCGAAGGGGCTCTCAGTGGGCGGCGCGTACGTGTGGGAAGGCCACGCCAACGTCATAGCGGTTCGCGACGGCGGCACGTCAAGCGACATTCTCGCTCTCGCCAGAATCATGAGAGAACGGGTCCGCCACCGCTTCGGCGTCAGGCTGGAGCCGGAGATCGTCGGTCTCGGGGAAGGCATGGAGGATTGAAAGTGGCGTCGCCGGCGAGCTGGAATGTAATACACAAGCGTGAAACGGTCTCAACGAATCTCGATGCCGCGAAAGGCTCGCCATGGGACGTCTTCACCGCCGATTGCCAGACGGCGGGACGCGGGCGGCTCGACCACAAATGGCACTCCAGACCGGGCGTCAATCTCACGATGTCCGCCGTCCTGCCGGTCGGCGATCTTTCGCCGGATCATGTGTCCACGCTGCCTCTCGCCGTCGGGCTCGCTTTGGCCGAAGGCCTGCGTGCTCTTCCCGGTGCGGACAAAACGCGGTTTGCTTTGAAGTGGCCGAACGATCTTCTCGCCGGAGGAAAAAAGATAGCGGGAATACTCTGCGAACGGCACGGCGACATCGTCGTCGCCGGTATCGGCGTGAATGCCGGAGAAACGGACTTTCCGGACGAGCTTAAGTCCCGTGCCGTTTCGCTCGTCCAGCTCGGCGTCAAATCGTCCGTTCGCGACGTAAGAGACGCGGTGCTTTCGTCACTCGCCGCGGTCTATGCGGAATGGAAGAAAAAAGGATTCGCGGCAATATGGCCGCGAATCTCCGCCGTCGATGCGCTCGACGGCATGTATGTAGAAGTCAACCAGACGGACGACGATCAAAATCCTGTAAAAGGAATCTGCAACGGAATCGCCCGGGACGGAGCGCTTCTTGTCGGCGGTACGCCAATCTGGGCGGGCGAGGCGCATATCGTCGCCTTTTCGCCCGCCTAGACAGCGCCGGACCGACGCCGTATCAAGCCTCGGGTTTGGTCTTTTTGAGACCGAGACCGCGGCAGCCTTCCTTCCACTCTCCCCGCTTCTGGAGGAGATTGACGCGCTCGAAGCGCTTCAGGACGTTGCGCCTTGAGGTGATCTTGCTGGTGCCTTTAAGAGATGCGTGCTGACTCATTTTCTTTGTTCCTTTCAAGAGGGCACATAGTATATCATTTATTTGCCGCGTTATCAACAGGGACTTCTGCAGGTTTTTCAGTCTCCGGGGCCGGGGCGGGAGCTTCGACCGCTTCCGGTTTGGCCTCGGCGGGCTTCTTGCGCGGCATGAGGTCCTTGAATTCGTCGATAACCGTTATCTCGGCGGCGGTGACGGCGTCCAGGACATAGTCGTTGGCCTTGCTGCGGTTTTTGAAGCGCTTGATGTCCGCTACGACCTCGTCGCCTGTCGGGACGGGCTTGGGCGTGCCGGTCTTGAGCAGTATGTGGCTCGCTCTGACCTTGTCTTCGTCCTTCTTTTTGTCGGTGGCGAGGATGAGGTGGTAGCCGAACGAGGTCTTGACGGGTTCGGATATCTGGCCGACTTCGAGCTCGAACGCCGCCTTGTCGAATTCCGGCACCATTTGTCCGTGACCGAATTCGCCGAGGTCGCCGCCTTTCGCGCCGGACGGGCAGCCGGAGAACTCCTTGGCCAGTTCGGCGAATTTCGCCGCGCGATCGGTCTCGGGCGTTTCGTCCAGCGTTTTCTTAAGCTCGCCGATTTTGGCTTTTGCGTTTTCCTCGCTGTAGATCTTGGCGTTTTCGGCCGCGATATTGTTGAGGACTTCGTTCGCCTCGGCCGTGTAGTCGGTAGCATCCTTGTCGATGACTTCGCCCTGGATCATCTTGTCGATGAGGAGGCTGGACTTGATTTCGGCGAGGGCGCGCTCTTTGCCGAGCGGGTGCTTCTCGACAAGTTCGTCGAACGAAGCCGGCGCGCCCGGCCTGCCGGCGGACTTGGCGAGCATCGAGTTGACGCGGCCGGCTATTTCGGATTCGTCCACTTTGTAGCCCATCTTTTCGGCCTGGACGGCGAGCACGTTGTTGATGATGAATTCCCGGCCGACCTGCATTCTGAAGTGGCGCATCGCTTCGGGAAGCTGCTCCGCCGGAATCTGGTTTTTCACAGAGGCGACGAGCTTTTCGGCGTCGGCGTCCATCTGTCCGCGCGTCAGTTTGGCGCCGTTGACCGTCAAGACGACTTCGGCGGGGTCTTTTTGCTCCGCCGCGGTATCGGCCTGTCCGGGGAGAGTGGCCGCCGCTTCAGCGCCGCCTGCGCTTTCGGGCTGAGCGCTTTCGCTGCAGTTGTTCTTGTCGCAGCATCCAGCGGCGACAGTGGCGGCGACGAGTGCCGCGCCCATGAGGGTAATCTTAGCCATCAGTATTTCCTTCTTCTTTTGTTGTGACCGCCTGGAGGATTGCACGCCTGGTTTCAGGCGTTCCGTCCAGATGGAAAGCGTAAAACACACCAATCGCCCGCGCGGCATCCCGGAGAGTCTGGATGTTCTTTTCGCGGGTCGGGTCTTTGATGCACCGGGCGACGTCGTTCGATATGGGCAGCCTGCGCTCCCCGCGCAACAGGAACCCGCCGGATTCCGCCTCGACCTCCGGCGCGAGGCCCGAGAGCCGCAGCGCCGCCAGTTCGAATCTGAGAAGTTCGGCGAGGAGCGTGCGGCGAGCGTGCAGACGCCCCAGGGCGTCTTTGAGCAGATCGAACCATTCCGCCGCGTCGGCGCCGAAAGGCGCGAGACTCTCGGCGATCGTGCGAAAGTGCTCCGCGACGAGCAATGCCCGGTAGTCGCCCCTGAGAGCGTCGTGCAATTCGACGGGCGCGCATTCCCGCAGGGCGTGCAAGTCGCCTCTGGCGCCGAGGTAGTAGACGATTTCGCAGAGGTAATTGAGATCGTATTGTCCGAGAAAAGCGCTCTTGGGCCTCACCGCCCCCTTGACCGACGTGGATATCCTGCCGGTCGGCGTGAGCCACGTCACGACATGGCTCGTCCGCGACCATGGAGATATTCTCAGGCATATCGCCTCGGTTTTTGCGGTCTCGCCCGCCATCAGACGACATCCCCCTTGAGCGTGTCTCCCGAGACGTCCGTCACCAAGACGTGAATCGCGGACTTTCTCGCGGGGCCGTCGTTTTTCGACTTGCGGGAGTGCGCGAAGACTTTCGCCCTGGTCTGGCCGACTTCGCACCAAAGGTATTCCGGCGTCCAGCCGCCGAGGGTCTTTTCGTCTTCGACTACGACCTCGACCGTGCGGCCCCTGAAGCGGCGCGCGTACTGCCGGCGCATTTCGCACGCCATGTCGGCTATCTCGTGTGCGCGCTCCATGCGGATTTCGGGCGGGACGGCTCCCGGCAGGGTGGCGGCGACGGTGCCTGGCCGTTCGGAGTATTTGAAAACATGGACGTTGCTGAAAGGATGCCGCCGCAAAAAGGCCATCGTGGCCAAGTGGTCGTTCGGCATTTCGTCCGGGAAGCCCGTCATCAGGTCGCATCCAAGCGCTACGTCCGGCATGAGCGAGACGGCGTTTTTGGCGATGGCGTCGACGTCTTTGGCCAGATACGGCCGCCGCATCGCGGTCAGAATGCGCGCCGAGCCGGACTGGACAGGCAGATGCAGGAAATTGCAGATGTTGGGGTGCGCCGACATCGCGGCGACGACTTCGTTGGCGAGCGGGACCGGCTCGACCGAGCCTAGCCGAAAGCGGCACCCGGGAAGGGCCTCGGCGAGAGCCGCCGCGAGTTCGGGCAGGCGCTTGCCGTTGTCGTTGTACTGGGTGAGACTGCAACCGGTAACGACGATTTCCTTGTAGCCGGCGCCGGCGAACCGTCCTGCCTTGTCGATGCACTTCTGCAGCGGGACGGACGTGGGTTCGCCGCGGAACTTCGGCACTATGCAGAACGAACAGCGCCCGGCGCAGCCATCCTGCACTTTTAGATATGCGCGTGCGGAGGCGGTCGGCACCGCGCCCGTGTCGCCCGCGAGATCCTTGAGCCAGTGCTCGTTCTTCTTCTCGGTCGTGCACCCCGTCACGACCAGCCGTTTCATCGGATACTTCGCGCGGATGTGATCCGCGAGCCTCGCGCAGTCGCGCTGGGCGCGGGCCGTGACGCTGCAGGCGCGTATGACAATCATGTCGGCTTCGGAATGCTTGTCGGTGCGCGTCCAGCCGCGCTCCAGGAATTTCGCTTCCATCTCGAGCGCTTCAGCCCGGTTCAGCCGGCAACCGAAAGTATCGAAGCACACTTTCATTGCGGCAGGGCGACGAGAAGCACGAGATTGGTCGTGTTGAAAAGCGCGTGGTTGACCATCGCGCACCACAGCGAGCCGGTTTTCTTGTAGAGCCAGCACTGCGCGAGGCCGAAGAAAAACAAGGCGATGAACGCGTCGTTCGGCCAGGGCATCACGATGTAGTGCGCCGCCGAAAAGAGCGCCGACGATGTTATGGCCGGCACCCATTCCAGCGCGGGTCGCGGCAGCCGCCACAGAATCCATCTGAAGACGGTTTCTTCGATCACCGGCGCGAGTATCGCGGCCTGAAGCGCGATAAGCGTCAGCGCCCATACGTCCCTGAAGAAAACCTTGTGCCAGCCGACGTTGCTGCACATGTGCTTGACGAGGGCTTTCACGAGCTCGACCGTCGACTGGCTCTCGAGCGAAATGCCGAAGAACGCCTCGGCGCCCGCCTTGGTGACATAGCAAAGCGCGACCGTAACCAGAGTGATTATCGGCCACGCCTTGAGTGTCTGTATCAGCTTTTCCTTCATTTGACGGGCTTGACGTCGCCTTCGTTCGTTCCGCGAATCTTGATGTGCAGCTCGCGCAACTGCTGTTCGGTGACGTAGTTCGGCGCGCCCATGAGAAGGTCCTGGGCCTTCTGATTCATCGGGAAGGCGATGACTTCGCGGATGTTGGGCGTGTCGGTGAGGAGCATCACCATGCGGTCCACGCCCGGGGCGATGCCGCCGTGGGGCGGCGCGCCGAACTGGAACGCGCGGTGCAGCGCGCCGAACTTCTTGACGACGTCGTCTTTGGTGTAGCCGGCTATCTCGAACGCCTTGTACATGACTTCGACCTGGTGGTTGCGGATGGCGCCCGACGAAAGCTCGATGCCGTTGCACACCACGTCGTACTGGTACGCCTCGATGTCGAGCGGATTTTTAGTTTCGAGAGCTTCAAGCCCGCCCTGCGGCATCGAGAACGGATTGTGCGAGAAGATGATCTTGCCGGTTTCGGGATCTTTCTCGAAGAACGGGAAGTCGACTATCCAGCAGAACTTGTAGCAGTTCTTCTCGCGGATGTCGTTCGTCATGTGATCCGCGATGTCTGTGCGCACAAGGCCTGAGAGCCTGTGGCATTCGTCGACCGGGGCGGCCATGAAAAAGAGCGCGTCGCCGGGCTCCATGCCCGATATGGACTTCATCTCTTCGAGCTGGTCCGCCGAAAGGAACTTTGCGATCGGCCCCTTGAGCTCGCCTTCCTTCGTCCACGAGATGTACCCGAGGCCCTTGCCGCCGTTCTCCTTGACGAAAGCCTCGCGCTTGTCGAACCACGTGCGCGTCTCGACGCCGACGATGCCCTTGACGA
>CAMOXA010000067.1 GCA_946628745.1 uncultured Verrucomicrobiota bacterium
GAGGAGATGCGCGGCCCGGTGCCGGAGATCGATACGACCGCGTTCGTGCCTGAAGCGCGCATCGATACGTCGGCCGTAGTGTCCGCAGCCGAAGAGCCTCCGGACGCCCGTCCGGAGCCGGACCCGTTCGTGCCCGCCAAGGAAGTGATGGAAGCCGTCGACGTCAAGGTTGTAGAGAGCGAGAAGGCCGCGGTCCGCGGACTTCTGGACGTCAAGAACGCCAAGGAGCTCGTCGACTTTGTCGGCATAGGCGCGAGTTCCGCCCAGGCAGGAGAGTGGACTTATTTCAAAGTCGCAATCGCGCCCCGGCCGGATTTGAAGACAGTGCCGAAGGATGTCGTCATATTGATGGATGCGTCCGGCTCGATAGCCAACGACCGCCTCAAAAGCTGCCGCGAGGCGGCGCGGGAGATTCTCAGAACATGCATGAACACCGGCGATCGCTTCAATCTGGTGGCGTTTCGCGACGAGTTTGAATACGCCTTCAAGACTTGGCAGAACTGCGACGCCGCGGCCTACGAGGCGGCGGAAAGCTGGATGTCCGGTCTGGCGGCGCATGGCCGCACCGACGTGTTCTCGACGATAGCGTCCGTATTGAAACTGCCGCGCGATCCGGCGCGCCCGCTCATAGCGCTGGTCGTCACCGACGGCGACGCCAACGAAGGCGTCAGGCAGACTTCGCAGATTCTTTCAAAGTTCACCGAGCTAAACGACGGACTCGTCTCGGTCTACATGTACGGCGTCAAGCAGAGCGCGAACCGCGAACTTATCGACGTGCTGACGCACGGCAACCGCGGCGAAAGTTTCATCTACGAAGGCAATCGCAAGTACGCAGGCAAGCGCATCGGCGAGCTGAGCGAACGTTTCCGCGACCCGGTTCTCACAGACTTGCGCGTCGTATTCACCGCGGGCTCTCGCGCCGAGACGTTCCCGGGAAGGCTCAAGAATCTCTATCGCGGCGAGTTTCTCGAGATTTTCGGGCGCGTGCCGGCGGGCGTCCGGGAGGTCGCTTTCTCGCTGAAGGGCTTGAACGGCGACACGGCGTACGAGGGATTCTTTCGCGTCAGCCTTTCCGGCGCGGCTTTCGACAAAGGCCTCCCCGCGGCTTGGACAAGCGAGCGCGCCATCGACTTGAAGTTGCGTCCGTAATCTCCCCCGTTTTCGGGATTGCGCCGCGGACTCTCTTTTTGTAAAATATCTGCGCAACTGTAAAAAGGAGGACTTTATGATTGGTGCGATTCTTCTGGCGGCGATCGCCGTGACGGGGCCTGACGGCGAGAAGGTGTGCGAGGTCACTCCGCCGGACTTCGGCGAAGGCGCGGTGATTGAAACGACAAATCTTACCGGCGCCGTCGCCTGGCGCATACGCTTCACGGGCGAAGGCGCGCGTACGTTGGAGAAAGAAGAGTGGCTGTTCGATTTCGGCGGCGACTATCGCTGCTGGCCCGTCAGCCACGCCCAGGGCGAGTATGTGCCGCGCACGCTTTCGACGATAGCGGGCATGCCGCCCATGCCTAAATTCGCGCCGGTCGCGGCAGGCATAGGCGAGATGCACAATTACGCGCGCTCTTACCCCGGCACGTCGGAAAGTCCGCTTGTCGTGGAGGGCCCCGGCTGGACGGCCGCCATAGGGGACGCCGGCGTGCTCGACTATGCGCGCATCCGCTTCGCCTCGGGCGGACGTCCCGGCCAGCTGAAAACCGTACTGGAGGGTCCGGCGGAGGTTTCGTGCCCGGCTGCGACGCCTTGGCGCTACATCCATGTCGCCCGCAGCTGCGTCGAGCTGGCGAACCGCCAGCAGGCCGTAATGGACGCTCTCTCGGAGCCGTCCAGGATCGCCGACACGAGCTGGATAAAACCCGGCAAGGTGCTGCGCGTCGCCGCGCTCACGACGGCATGCGGCAAGGCCGCCGTCGATTTCGTCAAGCGCAACAACATGCAGTACATCGAATTGGATTGCGGCTGGTACGGCCAGGAACACACCGGCGACCCGCTCAAGCCGGGCCTCGCGCCGGAGCGCGTCGCGCGCGGCGACGTCTTCGACCTTTTCGAGATTCTCGATTACGCCAAATCGCGCGATGTCGGCGTGATTCTCTACGTCAACCGCGAGCCCCTCAAGAAAAACCGCGACGCGATACTCGACCGGCTCGCCGCATGGGGAGTCAAGGGCGTCAAGTACGGCTTCGTCAACGTCGGCGACCAGAAGTGGCGCAGGTGGGTGACCGACGCGATAGACGCCGCCGCAAAACGCAGGCTCATGGTCGATATACACGACGAGTACCGGCTCGCCGGCATACAGCGGACGTATCCGAACGTGATGACCGTCGAAGGGATACGCGGCAACGAGGAGATGCCGCCCGCGCCGCACAATGCGGCCCTGCCTTTCACCCGCTATCTGGACGGGCCCGGCGACTACACCCCGTGCTGGAACGTCTCGCGCATAAAGAACACCCTCGCGCACCAGCTCGCCATGCCGTGCGTCTACACGAGCGGGTGGCAGTTCCTGTTCTGGTACCAGCGCCCGGACCAGATTCCCGAGGCGGATCCCGCGCTCGATTTCTGGCGCGAGATACCCTGCGAGTTCGACGAGACGCGGTTTCTCGACGGCAGGATAGGCGAGTATGCCGTCGTCGCACGGAGGTCGGGCGACAAGTGGTTCGTCGGCTGTCTCAATGCGCTCAGGCGCCGTGAGTTCAATATTCCGCTCGCGTTTGCCGGCGAGGGGAGATTTGTCGTCAGGGTGTTTCGCGACGCCGACCCGGACGATGCGCGGCCGCGAGCGCCTGTCGCCTGCGAGAAGCGGCAGTTGCTGGCGTCCGGGTCGCTCGCAGTCGCCGCTGCCGCGAACGGCGGCTGGGCGGCAATCATCGAACCAATCGAGTAGCCTTCGACCTGCCATGCGCGGTGCCGGCGATGCCTTGCCGCCGCCGGACGGCCGCCGGACGCCGTATCAAGGAGCGATGGACTAGAAACGGGGAAAATGGTATACTATCCGGCCATGAGCGATTTTCATGCAGTGATATTGGCGGGCGGAAGCGGCGAACGCTTCTGGCCCCTGTCCACGCCGGAGCGTCCGAAGCAGTTCCTGAAGATATTCGGCGACAAGAGTCTCATAAGCGAGAGCGTTTCGCGTCTCGATGGCGTGGCGCGGCCGGAGGACGTGTTCGTCGTGACATCCGGCGCGCTGGTCGCGACGACGCGCCGCGAACTGCCGCAATTGCCGGCGCGCAATGTCGTGGGCGAACCGATGCGTCGCGACACAGGAGCTGCAGTCGCGCTGGGCGTTGGTGTGGCTGGCCGGGGGGACGATCCTGTAATAGGCTTTTTCCCGAGCGACCAGCTCGTGGGCAATCCGCGCAAGTTCCGCGCCGCGGTCAAGAAGGCGGTCGCGCTCGCGAAGAAGCGCGCGGCTATAGTCACGCTGGGCATCGAGCCGTCCTATCCGGCGACGGGGTACGGCTATGTGGACCCCAAGACGGGGCGCTTCGCCGAAAAGCCCGACGAGAAGAAGGCCAAGGCGTATGTTAAGGCGGGCCGCCTGTGGAACGCCGGCATGTTCATCGCCCGCGCATCGATTTTCCGCGAGGCCGTCGCCGAATACGCGCCGGTGCTTTCGACGCTTGCCGAAAAGGGGCTTCGCGCGTCGCGGTCGCTCGCGGACCTCTACGAGGGTCTGCCGCGGATATCATTCGATTTCGCAGTGATGGAGCCAGTTTCGCGCGGCGGCTCCAAGTCCGGTCTTTCCGTCGCCGTCGTACCGGGGGATTTCGGCTGGGACGATGTCGGTAGCTTCGCGGCGTTCGACACATACTTCCCTCACGACGAAAACGGCAACGTCCTCGAAGGGCGGTGCAATGTTGTGGAGTCCGGCGGCAACATATGCGTGGCGCGCGCGGCGGGTATATCGCTGCTGGGCGTCAGCAACTTAGTCGTCGTCACAACGCCGGATGCGGTGCTGGTGGCGGACAAGTCGAAGATCGGCGAAATGAAGAAGCTCTTTCGCAAAGGCTGAGGTCCGAGCGAGGGGAAGGATCGGTTTGAGGCGCAAGTACAAAGTTGTCATCGCCTACGACGGCACGGGGTATTCGGGCTGGCAGTACCAGGAGAACGCGGTCGGGATTCAACAGGTCGTCGAGGAGGCGCTGGCGTATCTGGAAGGCGGCCCCGTGAGGATATTCGGCTCGTCGCGCACGGACGCCGGTGTGCACGCGAAGGGTTTCGTGGGGCACTTCCACCTGACAAAGCCGATACCGCCGCGCAATCTCGTCAGAGCCGCAAATTCGCGCCTGCCGGAATCCGTCCGCATACTCAAGGCATCGTACGCCCGGGAAGATTTCGACGCGAGGCTGTCGGCGAAAGGCAAGGAGTACCGCTACCAGCTCTACCAGGCCGACATAATGCCGCCGCATCTCGCGCCGTATTGGACGTTCTGCCACCGGCCGCTCGACATCGGCGCGATGCGCCGCGCGGCGTCGTATTTCGTCGGCCGTCACGATTTCACGTCGTTCGCGGCAAATCCGAACAGGGTGCTGGAGAGCACGGTGCGAACCGTGTTCTCGTTCGACGTCAAGAAGTCCGCTCACCGCTATGTCTTCGTGGTGCGCGGCGACGGGTTTCTGTACAAGCAGGTCCGCTCGATGGTGGGCTTTCTGGTTTCGGTCGGCAAGGGCAACGAAAAGCCGGAGGCCGTGAAAGAGCTGCTTGACGCCGCCGCGCCACGCACGGCGAGAGTGGAGACTGCGCCGGGGCGCGGGCTGTTTCTGTGGAAGGTTTTCTACAAGGAGATTAAATAAATGCTGTATTATCTGTCGTCGAGTCTGATTCGTCTATGGGGACCGTTCCGTCTGCTCCAGTCGCACGCGCTCTTGCTCGCAGGCGGCGCGCTCACCGCCGCGCTTCTGGTGTGGGTGCTGCTGCCGAAGCTGTGGAACAGCCTGCCGCGCGACCGCGGCAAGGCGATATGCAAGGACCTCGGCGGCATGAAATCGGCAGGCAAGCCGACAGGCGCCGGCTTCTGGGTCTCGCTTCTGGTTTTGCCGTCGATCTTGCTGTTCGCGCCGCTTACGCGGTGGGACGCTTTTGCCGTCGTCGCGATATACGCCGCGATGCTTTTCGGCTATCTGGACGACCGTGCCGCTGTGCCATGGGGCGAACTCAAGAAGGGACTGCTCGACGCGGTGTGCGCGGTCGCGATCGCGTACTTTCTCGCGAAGGGGCACTCCACCGTCGTGTGGCTGCCGTTCCTGAAGGGCGAATGGGCGGTGCCGATGTGGCTCTACGTGCCGGGCGCCGCGTTCGTGCTGTGGTTCACGATGAATGCCACCAACTGTTCGGACGGCGTTGACGGACTCGCCGGAACGCTGACGGTGATCGCGCTGGTGATCCTCTCGGTAATGCTGTACATCGTAGTGGGCTACAGGCCGGTCGCGAACTACTTCCTGATACCGGCGAGCCCGGAGGCGGCGCGCTGGGCGATTCTGCTCATGTCCGTCGCCGGCGGATTCGGCGGATATCTCTGGTACAACGCCGAGCCGTCGAAAGTGCTGATGGGCGACGCAGGCAGCAGGTTCCTCGGCATCCTTCTCGGCGCGGCCACGCTGGTGACGGGCAATCCGTTTCTCGTTCTCGCGTTCGCGCCCGTTGTTCTGGTGAACGGTGGCGGCGGGCTCGCGAAGCTGGTTTTGCTGCGCCTGGCCAAGAAGTGCGGTTTCGACATCGGCGAAGGCAACGTGATAAGGCGGATACGCTTTCCGCTGCATGACCACTGCAAGAAGAATCTCGGCTGGTCGAACGCGCAGGTTCTTATGCGCTTTACGCTCCTGCAACTCGTGGTCATGCCCGTTCTTTTCGTGCTGCTGGTCAAGATACGCTGAACACCGGTATTGCGGAGCAATCGTCATGAACACTAGAAAAAACAGGCCGGTCAGCATGGTCACAATCACTGGGGCGGTCATGCTCATGCTTGTCGCCGCGGCGTCCGCTTTAGGCGCGGAGCGGCGGCCGAACGTCATCTTCATACTGGCAGACGATCTGGGCTACGGCGACATATCGGCGTTTGCCGGCGAACCAGGCGCGACGGGCCGCCGCATAAAGACACCGAACATCGACAGACTCGTTAGAGAAGGCGTGAAGCTGTCGTCCCACTATTGCGCGGCGCCGGTATGCGCGCCGTCGCGCGCGTCGCTCTTGACCGGACGCGTGCAGGGACGCTGCTCGCTTAGAGACAACTGCTTCGACAGGCCCTTCGCCGAGACGAACACACTGGGCACCGTGATGCGTTCGGCTGGCTTCGCGACGTATGCGGTGGGCAAGTGGGGCCTCGCGGGCGGCGGCGAGTCGGGCCTGCCGGTCTCGTCGCATCCGCTTGACCGCGGCTTCGACCGGTTCTACGGATTCCTCGACCATTTGGCGGGACATACCTACTACCATTATCGCGGAAGAATCCGAAACGCATTCATGGGCATAACCGAAGACCGGGCGGACGCGACAGACACGGCGATCGGAATATATTCGACCGATCTTTTCACGGCGAAGGCGAAGGCGCTCGTGGAGGCGCATGTCGCGGCGTCGCCGTCGCGACCGTTCTTTCTCTACTTCGCGGTCAACACCGTGCACGGGTCCGGCCAGAGCGACGGGACGCTAAAGCACAAGGCGACGCTACATGTGCCGGGGCGGGAATATCCTGAAGGCGGCGTCGCGTGGCCGCTCGAGCCGGAGCCTCTCGAGGCTCGCAACACATGGCTCGACCCGGAGTACCGGGATCTCGCCGAAAGCGCTGCGCGGTATGCGACGGCGGTGCGCAGGATGGACGCGGCGCTCGGGGACCTCGTGAGCGACTTGAAGCGTCTCGGGATAGACAGGGACACGATGATCGTGTTTGCGTCCGACAACGGACCGGCAGACGAGTACGGCGCGGACCCGAGGGCATTCAGATCGGCGGGGCCGTTCGACGGACTTAAGCGTGATGTATTCGAAGGCGGGATGCGCGTGCCGGCGTTCGTGCGCTGGCCGGCGCGCATAGCGCCGGGCCAGACGGACGACGAGCCGTCGCAGTTCCACGACTGGATGGCGACGCTCGCGGACGCGGCGGGCGCGGAGACGCCGCGGGAAGCGTGCGATGGCGTGACGCTTTTGCCGCGGTGGCGTTCGCCGGACGGTGGACGGACGTCCGCCGCCCGGAAGCGCGAATCGCTCGTCTACACAGAGTATGAATTCCCCTGGCAGGGTTCGAGCGCGGCGTTTCGCGAATTCGCCGCTCGCAAGGGTGAGGTTCGCGGTCTTCAGCAGATGGTGCGTTCGGGCGACTACGTGGCGCTGAGAACGCGTATGCGAGACGGGGGCGGAAAGGTTCGGCTCTACAACGTGGCGGAAGATCCGTTCGAGACGCGGGATCTGTCGTCGTCGCCGGAGCATTCCGCGAGGCTTGCCGCGCTCACGGCTGTGCTGGACGAACGAAGGAGGGCGGATTGATGATATACAGACTGTTTGCAGGCGTTTCGGCGTGGCTCTCGAAGTGGACGCCTCCAGTCGTTGCGGCGGCGGCCGTCGCGGCGTACTTCGAGCCGGGACTTTTCGGGGGGGGGCGCGG
>CAMOXA010000068.1 GCA_946628745.1 uncultured Verrucomicrobiota bacterium
TCCTTGTAGAAGTTGCCGTTGTCGCGGCGGACGTTCTGCTCGCGCAGCTTGCCGGACATTATGAACTCGGGCTTGACGGGAGCCGCGCCGGTCTGGACGGCGAATTCCTCGTTGAACACTATGAAGCTGCCGCCTTCGCCGTCCCATCCCGTGAGAGCCTCTTCGAACATCGTTTTCAGAGCGTCCGCGAGATAGCCGGCCTGCGAACCGCGCGAGGTCGTGTCGACTGTGAAAGGTTTGACGTTGACGACGCGGCGTCTGTCGGGCTTGGCGTAGCGCATGGCCGCCTGGTTGATGCCCGCGACAGCCTCCTTGACCACGATCTGGAGATCGGCCTCGGCGAATGCGGATGTAACCTCGGTATCCTCGCCTCTGGCGATGCGGCGCGTCTGTTCCGTGGCGCAGCCCGCCGCGGCGACCGATGCGGCGATGGCCAGTCCAAATGCGATTTTGTTCATGCTGTTCATTCCCTTCTGTTTGATTGTTGTTTTTGTTGATTGTAAATGTTGCGGCCCGGCGGCTTTTGCGTTCAGAACCCCGCGTTGATCAGCGGGAAGCACTTGAGCCCCGAATTGTTGAAATTCAAAAACCCGACCTGCAGACCGTGGAGGTCCCCGGCGAAGTTCACCGCACCGATCTGGACGCCGTACGCGCCGCCGTCGACGATGTTCACGAGCCCCAGCTGCACGCCCTTCATCGTCGCGCCGACAGTGTTGCCGAAAACCGTCGCCGAGATTCCGCCGAAGTCGCGGCTGGTCGCGGAAAACACCCCTGCGTCGAGACCGTACGTGTCGGCGTACTCGCCCCACCCGAGATCTAACCTCAGCCCGTACACGCTGCTCTCCTCGTTCGGCACGGCCCACGGCAGAACCGTAAGCCCGATTGCAAGGTCGTACGACCTCCACCCGTAGCTGTTGTTGCCGCCGCGTTCGACGAATGTGACGTCGCGCTCGTTCGCGCCGGTTGCCAGGTCGTTCGCCACACCCTTGCCGGCTTCGAATCCGGCGGCGTCGGCCGCGGATGCCGCGACGGCTGCAATGCAAACTGCCATTGCGATTTTCTTGAAGTTCATATGCTGCATCTCCTTTTTTACGGTTTCGGCGCTACTGTCTCGCTCTGCGGACGTAGAACATCATGTCGACGGCGTTGGATGTCGGCGCGGTTCCCTTGAGCGGGACGACTTCGTAAGGCATGAGCATGCGGTCGCTCCATCCGGACATGGCCGAATCGATCGCGACGCCGTTCGGATCGAGCCACGAGACCTTCCATTGCACCGCGAGGTCGGACGATGTGTTGTTGACGACATTCGCCTGGAACGTATATATTCCGGCCGGGTTTTTGACGCACCGCACGTCGGTCACGTAAACCCTGGTGCCAAGATCGGGCGCCAGCGTCACGCGCCGGTCCGGCGGCGGAACATTCGTGGCCACGCATCCCGAAAGAAGCGCCGCGAACGCGACTGCGAAGCACAAAGACAGTATTCTCATCACGTTTCCTCCTGTAGCAGTTTGACTTGATGTCATAAATTATGGCATATTTCCGGCGGAAATGCAAGTACGAATAAAATCACGGGGACTTGGCCGCTTTGGACATGCAAAGTGTCGACCGGCGCACGACGAGCGTGGAATCGAGAAGTATCTTGCGCGGCGGAATCGACGGCGCCCTCATGCGCTCCAAGAGAGTGCGCAACGCGAGCGACGACAATTCATCGCAATATTGACGCACCGACGTGAGCCCAGGCTTCATCGCACCGGCGAGCTTGACATCGTCGAACCCCGCGAGCAGCATGTCGCGCGGAACTCGCACACGCAGCTTTCTCAGCGTCTTGGCGAGCGCGGCGGCCGCCATGTCGTTGGAACACACGATCGCCTCCGGCCGATACTTCCCGATGCCCGCCGAAATCGCGTCCACGTCGTCCGGCTCCGCGACGATTATGTCCGCATGCCGTCCGGCCGAATGCCGGAGCGTCGCGTCCACGCCCGCGAAGCGCGCGTGGACGCTGTCCGCGCAAAGGCGCCTCAGAAGGCAGCAGACTCTCCGCACACCCATCGAAACGAGATGCGCCGCGATCTTTCGCCCTGCCGCGAAGTGGTCCGTCGCGACGAGATCGTACCGGCTGCGGGCCGGCGGCGGTACGATGTCGTAGTCGACGAGCACAAGGGGTATGCCCGCTCTGTCGAGGATGTCGGCGATAGTGGCGTTGACACGGTCGGCGTCTTCGGCGAAACCTACCGGCTGCATTATGACGCCGGCGACGTTTTCAGCCACCATGTGTTCCGCGAGCCGCTGCGCCTGTATGGAACGCAGCCTGTGGTCGACCGGGAAGACGTCGCCGGCCACGAGGTCCATCCCGCACCCGGCGCAACCTTCGACAAGGCCCTCGGTCACGGCTACGAAAAACTCCGAGTCCGCCGTGCCCGGTATGACGAGACCGATAGTCCGGTTCTTGTCGAGCACGTACGTCCCGCTGCCCTTGCGCGCGCCGACGAGTCCGAGCCGTTTCAGCTCCGCTACGCTCCTCACGGCGCTCATGCGCGTCACGCCGAACCTGCTCATTATCCGTGTGAGGCTCGGGAACGCTCCCGAGCCGGAATAAGCGCCGCGGCGTATTTCGTCGCGCAGCACCCTCGCGATTTCGCGATAGTCTATGCCTGCGGATTCTCTTTTCATGGCCTGCGTCCCGCTACTTGGCGAACACGACCTCGGCCACGGACGGAAAATGGTCGCTCGGGAAGAGGCGGGTGCCGGGGCGTGTTTCGGATATGGTCTTGTACGATAGCACGCGCGTCCCCGGCGTGACGTAGATGTAGTCGATGCGTTTGAAGTGGGAATCGTCGCCCGCCACGCTCCTCTCGCGGACATCCCGCTTGACGGCTTCGGCGATCGACGGCTCTTCCTCGAACCAATGCCAGTAGTTGAACGTGCGCCAGGACCCCTGCGGCGTGGTTTCGCTAAGGTACAGCGAATCGTCGAGTATCTTCGAGATGGCGAGCGCGGGCTTCTCGTATTCGAGGCAGTTGTGGTCGCCCGTGAACACGACAGGGCAGTTCTCGCCGAACTCTTTCATCCGCTCGATGATGAGCAGCATCCCCTTCTCGCGGGCCTTTTCGCTTCTATGGTCGGTGTGGGTGTTGGCGAAAGCGAAAGTCTTTCCTGTCGCATTGTCCTTCAGTATCGCATACGTGCAGATTCGAGGCAGCGCCGCGCCCCAGCTTTTCGAGCCCGGCACATCCGGAGTTTCGGAGAGCCAGAAAGTTCCGCCCTTTAGAACTTCGAAGCGTGAAGTGCGGAACATTATGTGCGAGCCTTCGCCGCTTTTGCGGTCGGCGTTGCGTCCTTCCCCGACGATGGTGTAGTCGGGGAAACGCTCCGCGAGCCAGTCGCGCTGGTCCGGCAGGACTTCCTGAAAGCCGGCGACGTCCGGATTCTCGCGCCTGATCAGCGCCGCCATGTCGTCGCGGCGCGCCCACCAGTTGTTGTCCTTGGATGTTTTGTCCAGCGACGAAGCTCGTATGTTGTATGTCATGACGCGGACAGGTGTGGCGCCGCCCCGGGCCGGCGTGAACTTCGCCGCGAAGCCTCCGCCCGGCGCGAGGCGCACCATGATGCTTTTGCCGGCCTTGACCGTGAAGCGTGTGCGGGTGAAATTCTCCGCGTTCACGTTGGCGTCAGGCGCGTCCGCGAACGCCTCGACGTCCCATTCGCCTTCGCCCAGGAAGGACGTGGGCAGCTCCAGTTCGCGCGCCTCCCATGTCGTTATCGCGCCAAGCCACCATTCCCCGCCCTTGCGGCGGGCGACCGCGGCGTACTTGCCGATTTCTCCGGCGACGCCGCGCGTCTCGTCCCACACGGTCGGCACCTTGGCTATGAATTCCGTGCATTCGGGCGCAGTGCGGTACTGCGTTGGCGAGTCGCAGAGCATCTGTATCGGCGCCTCGAAAAGCGGGAACAGCGCGAGCTGGTGGCAGCGCGTGCCATAGCAGGCGCGCGCATCCTTTTTCGCGTCGAACGGCGGCGCGTCGAACGCGCGGTTGCGCATCGCGCCCGGCGTATAGTCCATGGCGCCCGCGACCATTCGCGTGTAGACGAGGTTGACGTCGTTCGACACGACGACCTTGCGTCCGCCGATGCTTCCGCCCTGTTCAAGCCCGTAGACGCCTTCGTAGTTGAGTATGTTCGGATACTTGCGCTGCAGCCCCGTCGGCTTGTGGATGCCGTGGTACAGGACGACCAGATGATAATCCGCGGCTTCCGCCGCCGTCTCTTCGAGGAACCTTTCGGCTTCCTGGTCGTCGCGCTCGATGAAGTCGATCTTGAACCCCTTCACACCCATCGCGGCGTAGCGTTCGAAGACCCGTACGCGCCGATCGCGGTCGAAGAGAGGCGCCCACGCCGCCCAGAGGATGACGCCGACGCCTTTCTCCTTTGCATACGCGACCACGCCGGGCACGTTCACTTCTTCGCGCATCTTCTCGGGGTCGAGCTTCTCCGACCAGCCCTCGTCCATGATGATGTATTCAATGCCGTTCGCCGCGGCGAAATTGACGTATTCCTTGTATGTCTCGAAATTGCACCCCGTCTTGAGTCCGGGGACGTCGGTGATCCTGAAGCCGTTCCACCAGTCCCACGCGACCTTGCCGGGCTTGACCCACGAGAAATCGTTCCCGCGCATGAGATGCAGATGCGACTGCGGCGCGGCGAGCGCATAGACTGCGTCGGACGCGACGAGGTCCGAGGGCGTGTCGCCCAGCACGAAAACGCGCCACGGGAAGGTGCGCGCGGGCACGGTCTTCGCGAGATACTGCTCGCGGCTCGCCACCATGATCTTGCGCTTGACTCCGAAGCGGTCGCCCTCGTATTCTTTCGGGACGCCGGCCTGCCACGAGCGCAGCGTGTCGGTCTCGCCCTCGCGCCGGTAGAAATTGAGCCCCGGATATTCGCGCAGGTCTGATTCCGTCACCGTGACGACGCCCGCACCCGGCACCGTCGCCGTGAACGGCGTCATCACAATCTGCGGATGCCCGGCTGGAACGCTCTCGACGGGTCCGATCACCGTGGGCTTTTCCCAGCCCGACATGAACCCTGGCGCGACCGTGTAGCAAAGCTCCGCGCCTTTCGGGAAGCGGACGGTGGTCGATTCCGCCGTCACAAGCATGGCAGGCGGCGTGCCGGGCGCGTCGAACTCCGTCTCGAACCGCCATGCGACGCCGTCGTCGCGCGCGTGGAGCCGAACCGCCCAGGACCGCCCTTCGAATTTCACAAGCGTCTCGTTCGCCGCGAGGTTGATCGCCGATTTCTTGTAAATCGGCGTCGCGAGCGTCCCCTCGACTTTGCGCGTTTCGGTTTTCACCTCCGTGCCCAGCACGTGCACCTCGCGTCCGTTCAACCACGAAACGCCGACCTTGAGCGCAAGCTCCGTCGGCTCGACAATCGCCTTGCCGCGCCGCCACACGGAATACTTCATGCCCTTCTCGCCTATTTCGAGGCGAACCTCGTTTAGCCCGTCTGGCGAAACAGCGTTGGCGGTCTGCACGCCAGCGGCATGGCACGCCGCCGCGACCGCGAGTCCTGCCGCCGCGCAGAACGCACCGAGCCACCTTTTCGCTTTGATTATGTTCATTTCCGTTTCTCCTTTGCTTCTTGATGTTAAACTTCCCGTCGAGCGCCGCTCCCGTCAACGCTTCTCTATCTTCGCCTTAAGCGTATTGCCGGATGCCGCGAACGTACATGTCTTGCGGCCCGTCAATCCCGTCATGCGAAGCATGGAGAGGTCATCCGGGAGCCCGCCGTAGGACTGCGCGGACGGCAAGGCGCAAAGCGGCATGGCCGCCAACGCGGCGAAGACTTTGCGCCAGTTGCTTTCATTGCGGACAAATACGGTGTCGGTCATTTGCACTTTCCTTATGTTTGACAATTGCCGTTCATTTGCCGTCGAGAATCGACGCCTTGACGTTGACGGAAAGTCCGTCGCCTTTGACAGACCACACCTTTCCGGGCTCGACATTGTCGGTCCCCTTCAGCGAACGCACGGTGAAGGTCGGCTGCTCCATGTCTATGTCGCTCTTCGAGCCGTCCGATGCCGTCACCGTTCCGCCGTAGTTCGTCCAGGTCGGCTCAGGGACCTCTTCCACGTTCAGTTCCACGCGAACCCAACCGCTGCCGTAGACAACCGGCTTCGCCTTCACGACAAAGCCCACTTCGCGCATCGTGAATCCGTCCGGCTCCACGGCGGCGGAGAACACGCCGTTCGACCCGGTTACGGCAAAATTGTATTTTGTGGGATAGATGTATTCAGTCACTTTCTTGAATTCACCCTCCTCCCCCGAACGCGTGACTATGGCACACTTCTCGGCAGGTTTTCCGTCTCTGGAAACCTCTATGTCGAGGCGGGCTACGACAGGCTGCAGCCCTGCCGCCAGCAGGCTTTCGTCGACTGTCGACGGATCCTTCAGCAAGTCGGCGAGCGGAAGATTCTGTTCGCGCGCCATTTCGACCGCGCCCTTGGCGTAGAAGAACGCGCCGGTGTCGCGGATGTGCGCGGGATCTGTCTTGCCGTCCGGATAGTTCGTATATTCGCCGGGCTTTACGTCCATGTAGAGCGACTTCGCTTTTTCAAGCCCGAACTTCGGCAGATTCTCCCCGGCGTAGCGGTTGAGGTCGAGAAGCGGCGCGCCGGTCTCCGCCGCAACCTCGCGCATCGCCGCGACATACGGCCCCAGGCCCGTCGCCCCGCCGTCCACCGACATCACGCCGTCCGTTTCACTGAAGCCTTTCGAATGTGCGATGGATGTCGCGAAGGCGATGTTCGCGCCCTTTTCCTTCGCGTCTGCGGCAAAGCCTTTAAGGAACGCCTTGTACTCGTCGATCGTCGAGTAGTCGTTCTTCGGCGGCTTGTTGCGATTCTTGTTCATGTCGTTGTGTCCGAACGAGACGATCACCCAGTCGCCGGGCTTGAGCTGCGACGCGATGTTCTTCTCCCAGCGGCCGGACTCGCGGAACCGCCGCGCGCTCCATCCGCTCCTTGCGAAGTTGTGCAGTGCCGACGGATCCTTCATGAACACCTTGAGCGCCTGTCCCCAGCCGTACTGCGGCCATTGCCACGCCGGGTACTCTGTCATTATGGAGTCACCCGCCATGTAGAGCTGAGCCGCGGCGCCGGCCAGCGGCGAGACCGCCAGCGCCATTGCCGTAAAAATTATTCTGCAGTTCATTTCCACTCCTTTGCTTCTTTGTCCGATCCACGCCGCGTCCGGCGGGAACCCGTTGTCTCCAGGCGCCGCATGCTGCTGTGCGAAAGATACACTCGCATTATATCATATTTTACGCGGCAGTGCACAACTGGTGTTACCAGTTTCTTTTGCGACCTATTCCGCGTCACTTTACCTGCCACCTCGCGTCACTTTACCTGCCACCTCGGCACGGTTTACCTGCCACTTCGACACGCTCCGGGTGGCAGGTAAACAGGGTCGAAGTGGCAGGTAAACAGGGTCGAGGTGGCAGGTAAACCGGGTTGAAGTGGCAGGTAAAGTGGGTTGAAGT
>CAMOXA010000069.1 GCA_946628745.1 uncultured Verrucomicrobiota bacterium
CGCCGTCTTCAGGCGGTCCATATCCAACCCGTCCGCGGGAAAGGCCGTCGGGTGGGCCTTCGCCGTAAGATAGTCTTCCTCGTTCTCGACGCCCTGGAGAGACTTTCTCAACAGCGCCTGAATCGTCGGCGCGAGAAGACCTTTCGAGACGATGGAACGTTTCGCGGCCGGCGTCAGCGAGCGGCTCACTTCCAACGCAGCCCTAAGATAGTAGAGGTCGGACCAGCTCTTGCCCTGGGTCGCTATCCAGTACGGCGTAACGGAAGCGAACACGTCGCCGTTCGTGCCGGCCGGCGGGCAGTCGTAGACGGCGGGGAACACCCACACCTGGTTCGACAGATAGAACCGCTGCATTTCGCCGAGGCGCCGAGCCTCGGTCGTGACGAGCGCCCGCGGGATCGAGCGCCACATCGGGCCCGTCACGAGCGCCCGGCTGCAGTTGCCGAACACCGGATACGGAAAGGCCATGTTCGGGAAGTCGAGATCGATGCCGTGCGAGCGGCACTCGGCATCCAGCATGATCTGGGTTATGCCGGGGAAGTCCTCGATCTTCAGCACGGAATGCATCCTGTCGCGGTTGAAGTACAAGTCGCCGGCGTTGCCGCCTGCCGCGCCGGCCTCAAGCGAGATGTGCGCGTCGAAACACCCGTACTCGAGGTTCCAGGACAGATTCTGCTCGCCGAGCGCCACCGTCGAGCCGAACACGCCCGTCGCGGCGACGGCGGAGAGCGGACCGAACAGCACAGGCTGGCCGCGCAAATCGTCCGAGAGCGCCACAAGCTCCTCGAAGCGGGACTCCGCCGCGAGAGACTTCAAATCGGAATCCGCGGCAATCGCCTCGGTGTCGCGAAAGCCAAGCCTTATCGCGCGCTCCAGCGCGTCAAGCGCCTCGGCGGTCTTGCCGGTCCTGGCGAGCGCGCACGCATTGTTGTAGGCCCAGACCGGATCTTCAGGCAGAAGCGCGGCACCCTTGCCGGCGGCATCCGCCATCGCCGCGGCGTCGCGGGCGCGGGACGCCGCGACGAACTGGGCCTTGAGCGCTTCGTGCTGCGGATGGCGCGCTGGATAGTCGAACACCGACAGCACGGCGAGAACTGCGCAAAGCGACGGACTCATGGCGAGAACCTCATCCATTTAGGCAGCTTGACGAGTTTCGCCTCGCGGCTCTGGTTCGTGGAGAGCGACTGGCTCGTGCCGATCGACGTCGACTCGAGCGTGGCCAGCCTGTTCATGAGCGCCTGCTGGTTCATCGCCTGCTGCTGGCGCAGCGACTCCGTGCGCTGGCGTTCGGCGAGAAGCTCCTTCTCGCGAAGCGCCAGCCTGCCGCGCAGTTCCTGCATCTCGGCCTGCATCTGGGCGTAGTCCTTGCGGTGTTCGGCGTCGCGGAGCTTCTCGGCGTCGCTGAGCCTCAGCTTTTCAGTAAGCTCTGCTATCTTGTCGGCGGCATCGCGGGACTTTTGCAAATCGAGCCTTTTGAGTTCGTCGAGCTCCTTGCGCAGCTGGGCGGTGCGCGGATCTTCCGGACGGTTCACGAGCGCTTTTCTCGTCATCTCTTCGATGTTCGCGCCAGACAGCCTTATGAGGTCGCGGCGGCGCTGCAGAAGATTGTCCATGCGCTCTTCGTGGCGGCGGCGGAATTCTTCCGCCTCGGCCTTCTCGCGCTCCATCAAACCGGTAAGTTCATCAACCTCCTTGGCCATCAGCGAATATATGGCCGCCTGGATGTCCGCTATTTCGCTGGCGGACTCGGGCAGGCGCCTCAGGTCGTTTTCCAGCGAGAGTATCTGTTCGCGAAGTTTCGCCTCGCGGTCCGACGATTCCTTGGCGACCTCGGCGAGCTTTGCCGCGTTGGCCGCGTCGCGGCTCGCGGCGGCTTTCGCCGCGGCGTCCATCTTCGTCTGCAAATCGGCGGTGTGGCGGCGCTCCTCGCCGAGGAGCCCTTCCAGCTCCTTTATGCGGGATTCGTCGACCACTACCTTCTCGACGACCTTCTCGACGACTTTCTCGACGGGCACCGGGACCTCGACGCGCTTCTCGATAATCTTCTCGACCTCGACAGGCACCTCTTTGACGACGACCTTCTCGACGATTTTCTCGACAGGCACCTCTTTGATGACAATCTTTTCGACAGGTATCTCGATGACGCGTTCGACGACACCGGACGCGGCGGGAGCGGCGGGGGAAGATTCCACCGTCTTTTCCGGCGCGGCGCCGGCGGAAGCGGTATCGCCCTGCGCGGCGGATTCGTCCGCAGCCACGTCGGGCGGGGACGGCGGCGCGTCGTCCGCCGGGGCGTCGTCGAACGGCGGCCGGGTTTCCACAACCTTTGCCGTCGGCGGCAGTCTGCCCGAGGCCAAAAGCGCGTCCACGGCCGCCTTGTTGAACGGCCCGCGCGGATTCCCGTCTCCCAGATCTATCGAAAACCGCATATCCAGAAACGGCACGTCTTCGGCGCGCCGCCACGAGATGTTGTCGTCCGAGACCTCCTGTCCGGGCTGGATGCGGCCCATCTGCGCCCATTCGATCAGCTTTTCCCTCGTCTCCGGACCGAAGGTTTCGTCCAGGGTCCTCAAATACCACTTAGCCTCGCTCATGACTTTCTCCTTGCGAACAAATCAGCCATTCTGCCACGCAGGTTCGAATTCTTGGCGGCGGCGAGCTCACGCCGCGCGGCAATTTCAAGCGCGGCGAGCCGCGCCGGTTCCACGTTCTTGAAGATTCCGCCCATGACCGGCGGCGGAGGCTGCGCGGCGGCCGCGGCGACCACGCTGCCGCCCGTGATAGTCTTGCGCGGCGGCGGCTCGATCTCCACAATCCTCTCGACAATCTTTTCGACAGGCACCTCTTTGACGACAACCTTCTCGACGATCTTCTCGACGATTTTCTCGACAGGCACCTCGACGCGCTTCTCGACAATCTTCTCGACAATCTTTTCGACAGGCACCTCTTTGACGACGACCTTCTCGACAATCTTCTCGACGACTTTCTCGACAGGCACCTCGACGCGGACGGGCTCCGGATCCTTGTCGACGGCCAGCTCGTGCCGGCGGTAGACGCTCGCGCCTTCCGGAATCGATCCCGCGGCGGCAAGACGCACGACCATTTGGCGGTTGAACGGGCCGTAGAACTTGCCGGGCTCCGCCTCGACAACCCATTTCATCTCAAGTTCGGGCATAAACTGGGCGGGGACCCAGGACTTGCGGTCCTGAGACACGAAACCAGAAGGTTCGATGCGGCCTTCGCCGGCCCACACCACAAGCGTCTCGCGATCCGTCGGACCGTAGACTTTGCCGTCCTGGCTTCGGACATACCAGTTTTTATCTGTGGACATTTGACAGTATTATAGCAAAAATACGTGCGCCGCGCCAGTATGCGCGAATGGGCCGTCTTCCCCTGGACTTATTCAGACGGGAGATGAGAATCCAGCCGGACGATGCTCTCGAACTCGTCCGGAGAAAGCTCGCGCAGGAACCGCTCGCCGCTCGCGACGAGCGTGCCGGCTACGCGCGACTTGCGTTCGAGCATCTCGTCGACGCGCTCTTCGAGCGTCCCCTCGGCGATGAATGAATGAACGAAAACCGTTTTCGTCTGGCCGATGCGATGCGCGCGGTCCGTGGCCTGCGCCTCGACGGCCGGGTTCCACCAGCGGTCGAAATGCACGACATGCGTCGCCTTGGTGAGGTTGAGGCCGTATCCGCCGGCCTTGAGAGAAAGCACGAACGCGGAAGGTCCGTCGAAGCCGCAGAACTCCGAGACGGCCGCCTCGCGGGCCTGCGCCGAAAGTCCGCCATGCAGGAACGGGAAAGTCCTGCCGAAGCGTCGCTCGAGAAAGCGGCATATTCTCGCGCCGACCTTTGCATACTGCGTGAAGACGAGCGCGCTTTCGCCGGATGCGAAGACACCCTCCAGAAGATCGCCCAGCCGCTCGAACTTGCACTCGCCGTCGCAGACGAGCTTGAGGCGCGTCAGAAGCGCGAAGACGTCGCCCTGGCGACGCTCGCTCGCGCGGTAGTCTTCGAACGCGGCCTCGTAGTCGCGCCGCTGCGCGGGAGTGAGCGTGCAGAACTCCTTGATTTCGCGTTTCCCGCCCAATTCGGCGGCGACGTCCGGGTCGCTCTTCAGACGGCGCAGCACGAACGGCTCGAGCGCCCGGGTGAGACGCTTGCCGACAGCGCTTTTCTCGTTCGCGGCGAGCGGCTTCGCGAACCGCTCGGCGAACGATTTGCGATCGCCGAGAAAGCCCGGGTTCAGAAAGTTCTCGAGACTCCATATATCCAGGACCGAGTTTTCGACGGGCGTTCCGGTCAGCGCGACTCGCCTGGCCACCCCTAGCGCGACGGCGGCGCGCGCGGCCTGGGTGTCGGGATTCTTGATCGTCTGCGCCTCGTCCAGCACAAGGCCCGACCATTCGAGGCGGCGCAAAATACTGTAGTCTCTCACAAGCAGCGAATAGCTCGTGACGACAACATCGCACTTCGCCGCCTCTCTGCGGAACCCTGTCTCCATGTGGCGTCCTCCGCCTTGATGCACGTACACGGCGAGCGACGGCGCGAACGCGGCGAGTTCGTGCCGCCAGTTGGCCAGAAGCGTCAGCGGCGCGACGACGAGGCATGGCGGCGGACGGACGGACGGGGACGCCGCCGCCCCGGCGCGGCCTGCGACGATCCACGCAATGGTCTGAATCGTCTTGCCAAGCCCCATGTCGTCCGCCAGAAGCGCGCCGAAACCGTGGTCGGTCAGAAACTTCATCCACGAAACGCCCCTTCTCTGGTACGGACGCAGAACCGCCCCGAGCCCGCCGAAATCGCACCGCCCTAAATCTACTGACGCGCGTCCGCCGGCGTCGTTGCGCGCCTTGGACCGTTCGTTCTCGGCGCGCAGCTCGTTCACAAGCCCGCGCAGCCATCCGTGCGCGCTCGCCTCGGATACATTCATCCTGCCGGCGAAGCCGATGCCGCTCGCGAAGGCGACAGCCTGATTGGTCGACAATCTCGAGCCGTTCTGCCGCTCGAGCGCTCTAAGAGCCTCTTTCAGAATGCCGCGATCGACCTCTATCCAACGGTTGCGGAAAAATACAAGAGTCGATTTCTGCTCCAGGAGAAAGCGTATCTCTTCGATGCTCGCGACCTCGCCGTCGACTTTCACCTGCAGACGCAGCGAAAAGCGGTTTGAAGAATCGCCCGGCGCGTCCGCGCACGATTCGCCGGTTTCACGCGAGTCCGCGATTTCCGCGACAGCGCTGACGCTCGCCGAAAGATCGCATCCCGCGACCCGGTATCCCGCGTCCATGAGTGCCTTCGCTCCGCTTCTCGCGAAGCTTTCAGCCTCGGCCATGGAAAGTTCCGCCGAAAGCACGCCGCCGCGCGCGTGCATGGCGCGCAGCGGACCGAAAACGTAAACCGCCTGCCCGAGCGCCCTAAGAGCCCTTCGACTTCGCGGCACAGGGCACGCAAGGCGAAAACCCGACTCGTCGGATTCAAGCGTGAAGCATATTTCTTCGCGGACCTTGGAATCGACCGCCGCGGCGTCGCTCCATTCTTCAAGTTCCGCCGCGAACGCGGCGCACTCGCGATCGTCCCACACGACGAGTCCGGTGCGGCTTCTCAAGGCGGCGAGCCATGCGTCGTGCAAAGTCTCGTGCTTCAAATCCTCCGCATCGACGGTAAGCGGCGTCGCCGCGGCGCTGCGCACATACTCGTCAATCCACGGATTGTCCGCCGCGATGCCGCGCCATCTGGCATGCCAACCGTCGTCCTCGCGCTGGAGGGCGGGCAGAAACTGCCGCGCGGCGATTGCCGTCAGCGCCTCAGTCTGCTTTGGCGTCAGCCGCTTCATCGGGCGCGGGAGTTTCCGTGGCGTCTTCCTTAGGAGCGTCGCCGCCGTCGCCTTCTTCCTCCTTGGCCACTTCGCCAAGCGTCTTCGTGCCCGAAAGCAATGCGACGACCTGCTGCTGGACCTCGCCCAGGTTCTCGAGGCGCAGCCTCGGATCGAGTATCACGAACGTGTCGCCGTTTTTGCGGTCTTCGTAGACGCGGCGAATCGTGCCGTCTTCCTGTTCTCTGGCGTCGCGTTCGACGAGTATTTTCGATCGCTCCAGCATGACGGCGAGAACATAGACCACGTTTTTCATCGCCGGGTCGTCAAGCGTCACGAGCTTGCGCAAGAGTTCGCCGGCGTCCTCTTTCTTGAGTGGCTCCTTCTTTTCCTCTTTGACGGGCGCGAAATAAACCCCGTCCCACTGCGAAAAAGGCGTCCAGTCGCGCTCGGCCGTCTTCCAGCATTCCGGGTGGCAGTCGAACCGCTCGTAGCCGCCGGCCGTCTCCTTGAGCGCGCTTACGACAGGGGCGCGGTCCACAAGCGGCTTCTGGCAGAAGCTGCATATGTGGCCGCGCGACCTGATGTTCCATTCCTGCGACATTCAGTCTTCGCACGCCGCGCAGGCGGATACCTTCGCCGCCCAGCTGCCGATGTTGCGTACCGCCACCGACACATAGGCCGTGTTGCCCACGACAACTCCGTAGACGCCGGCCTTCACGCGTTTCGGACGCGGGGCGGCCTCCGTCAAGAAATACATCTGGCCCGAGACGATGCCGGTCTTGGCGCTGAGCCGGAGCGACAGGTTCGAAAGCCCAGTGCCTTTCCACGCCGTGCCTCTCGCCGTCACCGAGTCGGCCTCGGGATCGACCACGAGCGCGCGGCCGTCGATTTTCTCCGGCGGATACTCGAAGAGGAGTTCCATGTCCGGCGAAATCTCGCCGTATCCGGCGGCCGCCGTGTAGATCGGCGACCAGCCGACCCGGAACTCGCCTCCGCGCGCGGTGCACTTCCAGTCGCCTATGTCCGAAATGTTGAAGAGCCACCCATTGCGGAACCAGAGGTTGCAGCTGAAGCCGCCCTTCTTGCCGGCGTACAGATTCGCGACGACAGGCAGGCTGAACGCCCCGTCTTCGCCGGCGATAAGCTGTCCGCTGACGTTGACGCGCGTGCCGTCGCCAAGCTTGCCGCTGATTTTCGCCTTGCCCTTCGAGCGCACCGTGACCGTGAGAGCGCCAAAGCCGCCCGCGAACGGCGCGTCCGAATCGCCGGGGCGCATCACGAAGTTCCAGCTGCCGGTTTGCAGCGCGCCGGCCCGGGCCTTTGCCGCGACATCGCTTCGAGGAGCGGCGAAAACGTCCCGCGCGCCTGTGATTTCGTATGCGACGCCGTCGGCCGTGCACGTCCCGGAAAGTCCCTCCGTGCCGAAGCGGAGCGTCGCCGTGCCGGGCGCGGAGCCTGTCTTGAGAAGCGTCACCGGTTCGAATCCGTTGGCGGTCTCACCCCAGAAGGTCGTCTTCCGGCCTTCGAGTGTCATGACGGCCTTGACCTTTATCTCGCCTTTGCGGCTGGCCCTGGACGTCTTGACCTCGACCACCCCGGCGAGTCCGGATTCGCCGCCGGTCAGCCAGCCCCGGCATATCTGGG
>CAMOXA010000070.1 GCA_946628745.1 uncultured Verrucomicrobiota bacterium
CCGCTCGCTCGTCAACGACTTCGGCGACGCCCTTGGCGCCGGGGCCTGTCTCGAATCTCTTCGGCGCACGCGCGTCGGGAAGTTCCGCCTCGAAGACGCCGTGCCGTTCGACAGGATTCTCGAAACGGACATCGCCGACTTCGCCTCTCTCGCAATCCCCGTCGCCAAGGCGTTTGCATAATGGCGGAAGTTCTTGCTGTCGGGTTTTTCGACGGGGTCCATGTCGGACACCGCCGGATACTCGCCGGCGCGACATCGGCGCTGACGTTCAAAAACCATCCGTCGAGCGTGCTTTTGCCGGGCGAGACGCCGCCGCTGTTGATGTCGTTCGGCGACAGAATCGCGTCCATAAGAGAGTGCGGCGTCAGTTATGTCATCGCGCTCGATTTCACGCGGGAGCTTGCCGACATATCCCCTGCGGAATTCGCCCGGCGGCTCAAAGGCCTCGCCGTGTCGAAGATACGCTGCGGCGCGAACTGGCGGTTCGGGCGCGGCGGCGAGGGCGACGCGGAGTTTCTGCGCGAGGCGGGATTCGATGTAGAGGTCGTCCCGTTCGCCATGTACAAGGGCGCTCCCGTCTCGTCGACGCGGATTCGCAATGCCGTCGCCGCCGGCGAAATCGAGGACGCCAACGCCATGCTCGGTTCGCCCTGGCGGGTCGTCGGACGCGTCGAGCCCGGCAAGGGTGTCGGCATGAAAATCGGCTGGCCGACGGTCAATCTGCGTCTGGCGGACTATCTCCCTAGCCTGCCGTTCGGCGTCTACGAGGTCGAGTCGTGCGGCGAGCGCGCCGTCGCGAACTGGGGGCTCGCGCCAACGATGGGCGAGCGGGCATGGAAGGCGCCCGTCCTGGAGCTGCACTTCAAGAACGCCGCGCCGCAAAGCGACGACGTCCTTATGCCCGTCTCGTTTATCCGCCGCCTGCGCCCGGAGATCAAATTCGATTCGATTGACGCGCTTAGCGCCCAGATCGCCGCCGATTGCGCGGCTGTCTTCGGGCCCTCGCTCTAGAAGTCAAGCCTCACGCCTGCGCCGCAGTATGTGAGATCGCGCCGCGCCTCGGGCGCGTGAGTCGCTTTGACTGCGTCGCGCGCGTCGTCCGAAACGAGCGAGAACTGTCCGACGAAGGTGTACAGCTCGACATGTTCCATCAGGCGGTAGTTGAGAGTGAAAACGAGGTTCAAGGCGTGCAGCCCGCACTTGTAGTCCGACTCGGGGTTGTGCGGCTTGGGCCCGAAAAGATGCGCGAAGTGCCTGGCGTCGCCGAGGTCGCCGAAGAAGTCGACGGCGAGTGTCAGGTTTTCCGCCAGCTCGAAGCCGCGTCTGAGGCCGACGCACCAGTATGCGGCCTGGTACGGCCGGCGGATGTACCTAAGCTTCCAGTAAGCTGTCGCGTAAGGGTTGTCGAGCGAGCCGAACGCCTGCCAGTCGATCAGCGAATGCCCGCCGTGGCGGACGCCGGGATTTGTCACCCATTGCTTGCCGACGCCGTTCACCCACGTCCAGTCGTCGGCGAGCTGTATGCCGTATGCATACCTCAGCCCGTAGTCGACCTCGTTGTATGCGTATCTCATGTCGGTCGAGTGTCCGCTGCCGGACATCGCGGACATGCTCCATACGTATGCACTCACCTTTCCGGCGATGCCGAGATCGGCCGCGCCCTCGGCATATTGGGCCGAAAACGGACGCGTGTCCCACACATAGCCGCGGCAGATGTAGGCCGACTCGACATCGGCGTATGCGTTCAGCGACAGCCACTTGTGCGATTGCGGCGATTGCGGTGCGGGGGGTTCCGCCGGTTCGCCGTCCGCCGTTGCCGCGTACGCCAAGCCGAGGACGATAGTGAAAACTGCGAGACGCGCCGGCACGCTTGCGAAGCCAAGCATTGTTGATATGTTCATGGCATACGACCTTGTTTCATTTTTACGGTCATATTATACCATAATCGGGTGCCGCCGTGTCAAGTGCCGGCCGCGACGGTTCGGCTTCGCCCGGATGTCAGTTGTTGATTATGACCGTCGAGTCGTAGATGTTGATGACTTTCTGCGCGGTTTCGCGCGGCGCAGGTTCGGCGTCGGACGCCTTGCGGCCCGAGTCCGCGGCGAGCGAGCCGTAGTTGGAGTAGACGGATATCGGCGAGCGGTTCTCGGCCTCCTGCGCCGCCTTGCGAGCCTGTTTTTCGGCCGCGTTGGCTTTCGCACGGGCGTTTCGCAGCGGCTTCGGGGCTTCGTCGTTCAGCCGGCCGGTATTGCGCTTGTACGTGTCGTGGAATGGGTCGGCGGGATCCGAAAGGGGGACGTGTCTGTACGATACTCGCACCCAGTCGTCATTCGCGATGCGGGCGCGTCCCGGGCGGCGGGCGCCTCTTCGCAGAATCTGCACATCGGCGTTCGCGGCAATCGCAACCGCCGCGAGGGCAAAGACGATGAAATGTTTGATGTTCATGGCGACACTCCTTTCTTTTGGCAATCAGCCGGTTTCTATCGAGTAAGGAGACCGGGCAGGCGGTTTCTGACAGAAAATTTTCTTCGAGCACGACAGATTCGCCGTTTGCCGTTGACAGCCGAAAGGCTAAATGATACACTATATTTACGCATTTGAAAGGATAGAATAATGACATTTGGAGAACTTGTCGAAAAGCTGGGCGCGAAGCTCGGCGTCGAGATCGAAGATGCCGGCGGAGCCGTCGCCATTCAGATCGACGGCGAGACGGTCATCGTGCAGCGTGCGGATGACGATCTTGTGCTTCTGCGCGCGGATTTGGGCGAAATACCGCCAGACCGGCGCGATGCACTGGCCTTCGCCGCGCTCGAGGGCAACTTTCTGTACAGGGGCACCGGCGGCGCGACGCTCGCAGTAAATCCTGCGGATTCGCACCTGCACCTGCATAAATACAACTGGTTGGGCCGTCTTGACGTTGACAAGGCGCTCGACACGCTTTCGCGCTTCGCCGACACCGTCGTTTACTGGAAACGGTTCGTCCGCGAAGCCTCGGTCGCCAGCGGCGATATCTCGTTCCCGTCGCAAGAGTTGCCCCCGGAATCGTTCATTAAGGTGTAACCTTTGGCGACTTGCGGTGTATACAGTTTGACAGCAGAAATAATAAAACACTTAAAAAGGGGATAAGAATATGCCTTTGCCAGACATCAGCCTCGCGCAGTTCAACAGAATAGCAACCGGCGACTACAACGCCGGCCAGATCGACTTCAAGACGAAAGACGACGGCACGGCCGAGCTCGTCAAAATCAACAACCATGTCTGGAAGACGAGCAAGAACAACGTCGAGCTTTCGCCCGAGCGCATTCTGGAGGTCAAGGAGGCGTTTCTGAATGCGCTCCAGAAGGGCGGCGTCAGCGCCGAGGCGATGAACGAGATACGCGACAGGCTCGGTCTTTCGTCGGAGTTGGAAATCCCGGAAGACGGCAAGCAGCGCGTCGGGATAATAAAGGCCCGGTTCTCCCCGCTGACGCGCGCGCAGGTACGGTCGATTCTCGACGAATACGCCAACCAGGGAAGGGGCTTCACTGCCGCGTCGCAGGCAGAACTCTCCAACGCCGACTGGAGAGACGGGCAGAAAACGGCGAACATGAGCGCCTGGCGCTCCAGGACCCGCGACCTTGTGAACGGCGAATCGCTGAACACTTACGACAAGCTGGGGACTGCCGCCGCGAAATTCACTCTGACGGACGCAATAAGCCTTCTTTCGACGTCGCGCTCGCTGGCCGATTTCGAAGCGAGCCGCAACGCGCGCTGCAAGACCGGGAATGCCGTGAACGAGCGGATGAAACTCCATACGGCCATGGTCAACTCGTTCCAGGGCCTCGTGGCGCAGGCGCTCAAGCTTCTGCCCGCGAACGTCCGCGAAACGCCCGAATTCAAGCTCGCTGGCGAGACGGTGAAGCTCGTCAAGGATGCCAACGGCAATATTTCGGCCATGGTCGGCAAGGGCGCCCTCGCGACGAAAGTCGCCATCAACATGGATGCGGACACGTTCGCCAAGCGACTTCTGGGTCGCGTAGTGACCGATGCGAAGACGCTGGGCTCCTCGGCCTCGAAGGACATCCTCGGGATGGTGTACGACCGCGATCTCGAAGTCGGCCTCATGGCGACCGAGAAGACGAGCCTCACACGCCAGTTCGCCTGCCTCATACTCGAGCAGAACATGGAAGACGCCGCAAACCTCGTGCGCGAGGACTATAATACCGGCATACTCGTGGAGCTCGCCGAGCGCGCGCTCGACGGCAAGGACGTCGGCAATACGAAGGCGAAGCTCGACGCTTTCCACGCGAAGCTCGTGAGCGACAACGCGGACCTGCCCCCCGAGATGAAGGAGATGCTCGGCAAGGTCGCGAACATCCCGCTCGCGAAGGGCAGCGACCCCGAAGGCGAGTTCATCGTCAAGTCTTCGATCGCGGGCGACATCAACAAGGTCGTCAACGCCATGCCCCAGCCCGTCCAGGCGCCGCCGCCCAAGTCGCTGAACGACATCGGGGGACTCTCCGCCGTCAAGGACTTCGTCGCGGACCTCGTCTTTTCCGACAGCACGATGGTCGGCGACGCAATGGTCAACAAGGCCGGCGAAGCGATGCGCCGCATGCTTTCGGACAAGAAGAACATCGTCGCCTTCGCCGAGATCATCAAGAACCCCGGCCTCATCGACCAGGCGTGCGCGTCGCAGATCGCGGACGTCGTGAAGGACGGTCTCGGCAAGATGGTGGACATACTCGACGCCGAGTTCAAGAAGACCCACGACGGCAAGAGCCTCGCCGTCGCCGCCACCGAGAACGACTTCACGGAGCAGTTCTCGCAGTTCATCGGCGATCCCGCCAAGCTGCCCGGGTCGGAGCTCGCGAAGTTCGACAACATCATCCTCGCGATGGCGACCAAGGGCTGCGAAAAGCTGCAGGACTTCATCAACACCGTGTTCAAGGTCGATGCGGGGAACAAAAACGTCCAGGGCAGCCTCGTCAACGACCCCTACGCTGGCATGTCGGCGAAGGAGATCAAGGCGCAGCTCGACGCCAAGGGCCTCAACCAGATACTCGACTCGGCCTCGAACGCCGACACGCCCGGACAGGTCGGGTTCTTCCGCCAGGTGATTTCGACCTACTTCACGTCGCTCGGCAAGGCCGACAAGCGCTCGTGCTTCGCCGCCGCGATGAAATACGCGCAGACGTTCGACTTCGCCGGGCTTGAAGGCGACAAGCGCGTCTCGGCGCAGAAGAACGCCGTCAACAAGTTCACCGGCGCGATCCTGAAGGGCACGAGCCCGCTCCTCCAGAAGATGATGCAGGGCCTGCCGAAGGAGATCATGGGCGACTACGCGGACGCGCTCGACGACATGAAGTCCTCTCTCGCGCCGATACCGCGCAAGATCGTTCAGGCACACTTCATGAAGATGATCGAAGAGTCGAAGGACAAGGGCGACGGGAAGGAGATCGAGTCCATCGAGCTCAAGAAGTCCCTTGGCGCGGCTTCGGTCGGCGAGGCGTTCCTCTGCAGCTTCAAGCTCAAGGGCGAGAAGGATCCGAAAGATTTCGTGGTCAAGATCATGCGCCACGACGCGGAGCGCCGCGTGAAGTCCGAGGCGGAGATATTCACGAAGGCGGCGAACGACATCGGCCCCGGCATGGCCAAGACGTGGGAAGGCCAGCTCAAGCAGTACATGACCGAGTTCGACTTCCGCAACGAGGCGAACAACGTGAACGAGGGCGTCAAGCTCTACGGCATTGGCGACGACAAGACGCATCCGCTCAACCTCCTCACGCCGAACGTCCACTCGATGAAGATGTCGACGGTTGTCGCGCCGAAGAAGGACGTGATGGTCGCCGAAGTCGCCAACGGCAAGACGGTCGACAAGTACTTCAAGGCGAAGACGGAAGGGATGCGCAGCGCCGTCTCGGCCGTGTTCGAAAAGAATCCCGCGACGGGTCGCATCAAGTGGGAAGACGGCCCGGTCGACCCGAAGACCGGCAAGCCGAAGAAGGTGCCTGTGTTCAAGAAGAACCTGCCCGTCGGCTCGATACCTACCATGCTCGAGTACTGCCGCAAGGACTACGCCGATCTCAAGACCGCCCAGAAGCTTCTCGTGCAGGCGACGAAGGCGTGGTTCCACGAGGCGCTGCTCGGGTCCGGCAAGTTCCACGGCGACACGCACGCCGGCAACCTGATGGTTGGCGGAGGCCAGATCACGTTCATCGACTTCGGCAATCTCTACGAGCTCAAGTCGGACCGTCCGCTCCTCGATAAGGAGGGCAAGGCTGTCATCGACCCGAAGACGAACAAGCCCGCCACTATCAACGAGCGCCACGAGCTGCTGCGCGTCATCATGGGCGCGACGTTTCGCGACAAGGAGTTTGTGCTCAAGGGCTTCGAGAATCTGCTCTCGCCAGCCGGCAAGGCCGCGCTCGAGGCGAACCGCGACAAGGCCAAGGATATTCTCGACTCGGTGCTCTCGAAGGGACGCTTCTCGTACGACATGGTGTACCGCCTGAACGCTGCAGTCACAGAGCTGCAGAAGCTGGGCATCGAGCTGCCGCCCGCCATCAACTGCTTCGTGCAGTCCATGGCGCGCCTCTCGAACACGATGGTCGAAATGAACACCATACTGAACCAGGCGAGCGAGCTCCTGGAAGCTGCAAACGGCTATGTCAGCGCACCGCCGGATCCGCCGCGCGACGAGCTGGATATCCTCGGCATGGCGATGGACTTCCGTGCGTCGCCGGAAGGCAAGGTGCTGGTGGACGATGACGAAACCGTCGTCGGCTTGCAGAAGGACGGCAAAGACGTCCAGATTTCCGCCTTCTGCCACAGCCTCACGGTCGAGGGATTCGGCGGATACTCCATTGAAGAGGGCGCGCTCAACCCCGGCGGCTCCTACCACACGAAGGTCGTCGATCGCGTCAAGAACGCGGCCGACCCTGCGGTAGAGGCCGGCAAGCTGAAGGACATGCTGAGGGCCAATATCGACATCGAGCGCGACAAGAGCCTGGGCACGTATCTCGGCGTCGTGGACGATGCTCTCGCAATATTCAAGACGGAAATCGCCGCAGCCGACACGGACGAAAAGAAAACGGCGGCTGCCAAGAAGTTCGCCTCGCAGTACTGCGGCATGATCAAGCAAATCTTCCAGACCATACAGAACTCCGAGGGCCTGCTTGTGCATATGCGCACATTCGAGTCGGTGGAAAAGCCGAGTTCGTTCGCCAACGCCATCATGACGACGCTGTTGAACAACTTCGACATGCTGTCCAAAACATTCGCCGATTCCAAGACCAGGCTCATGGCCGACGTCTATACCATCACGTCCAGCGAGCTGAAGGCTGGCTGGTTCGCCGACGAGGAT
>CAMOXA010000071.1 GCA_946628745.1 uncultured Verrucomicrobiota bacterium
CGGCGTACACCGAGACGATGAAAACCTGCGCCGACCGCGAGGTCCGCGAACGGCTGTGCCGCGCCAGATCGACGCGCGCGCCCGAAAACGCCGGCAGGATAGCCGAGATGCTGCGCCTGAGACGCGAAGCCGCAGGGCTGCTCGGATACGAAGACTATGCGCATCTTTCACTCGCCACCAAGTGCGCGCCGTCTGTGGCGGCTGTCATGAAAATGATAGACGAGCTCGACGCGGCGACGAAGAAAGCGGCCGATGAAGACAAGGCCGAATTGCAGTCCGTCCAAGACGAGGGCGCCGGCGAGGTGATGCCCTGGGACGGAGCGTTTCTCGCCGAGAGGCTCCGCGTCAAGAAATACGCATACAGCGAAGAAGAGCTCAAGCGCCACTTCGAGTTCGCCGACGTGCTGGCGGGGCTTTTCAGAATGGTCAAGTTCCTTTTCGGCGCGGACGTCGAGGAGATCAAAGGCGACGCCAAGCCGTCCACATGGCATCCGGACGTGCGCTTTTTCGCATTGCGCGAAGGCGGCGAGACCGTGGCCCATTTCTACCTCGATCCATACGTGCGACCCGGTCTCAAGCAAGGCGGGGCGTGGATGAACGAATTTTCAAACCGCATCGACAGGCTTGGCGAGAAGCCGCTCGCGCTGATGGTTCTCAACCTGAAAGCGCCCGACGCGGAAGGGAAGAGCTACATGCCCATGCGTGAAGTCGAGACGCTTTTCCACGAGTTCGGGCATGCGCTGCAGTGCATGCTCACGCGCGTGGGCGAGGAGGACGCCGCCGGCATAAGCCTCGTAGAGTGGGACGCCGTCGAGGTTGCCTCGCAGTTCATGGAGAACTGGTGTCTGGACGACAGGACGGGCATAGCGGTGCCGGCCGAAATGAAGGCGAAAGTCAAGGCGGCGAAGAACTTCCGGGCCGCGTCCATGTGCCGCCGCCAGCTGGCGTTCGCCAAGACGGACATGCTGCTGCACGGGCGCGAAGAGGTCGCGGACGCCAACGAACTCAAGCGCAAGGTGTTCGACCATTTCGGCATGCCGGTCGTCGACGGAGATTTGTTCCTTTGCGGTTTCACGCACATATTCTCCGGCGGATACAGCGCCGGATACTACGGCTACAAGTGGAGCGAGGTCATGAGCGCCGACTGTTTCGGCGCGTTTGAAGAGGCCGGGCTTGAGAACGACGGGGAGATGCAGCGGCTGGGTTCGCGATACCGGGAGACGGTTTTGGCGCTCGGCGGCGGGACGAACGCACTTGAAGTCTTTCGCAGATTCCGCGGCCGCGACCCCGAAACGAAAGCGCTTCTTCGCCAGCAGGGGCTTGTTGCGAGGGCGTGAAAATGCTATAATTCCAATCGACACAGTCTAACAAGGCAAAACCACAATCCATCACAACGAGGTGACAGTCAGATGAAAATAAATCTAATCGCCAATATGAACGGCGTTTTAATAGGGCTTGGCTACTCGGCCGAAAAGGTCATCACCATCGGGCGCGAGGTCGGCAACACTATCGCTCCGCTCGCGGCGGACGGGCTTTCGCGCCATCATGCGAAGATTTTCGAGAAGGACGGCAAGTGGTACGTCGAGGATCTCGGCAGCACGAACGGCTCCTACCGACTCGGGCAGAAGATCGAAGGCGCGACAGAGCTTAAAGTGCGCGACATGCTGCAATTCGGCAAGCTTGAGATCTCTGTCGACGAGATCATCGCCGACGGTGCGCAACCGGCCGCCGCGCCGGCCGCAGCCACCCCCGCGCCCGCACCTGCGCCTGCCGCCGCGGCTCCCGCTCCTGCGCCGGCTCCCGCGCCTGCACCGGTCGCGCCAGCGCCTGCGATGACTCCTGCGGCGGCAGCGGCGGCGGGAGCGGCATCGGCGAGGCGTCCTACGCTCCCCGGCATCAAGCCCGGCATCAAACTGCCGCAAAAGCCTGTAATCGGGGCCGGCCTGAAACTGCCGCCCAAGCCGACGCTCGCGTCCGGCCTGAAGCTACCGCCCAAACCGGTTCTGGCGCCCGGTCTCAAACTGCCCCCGAAGCCCGGCGCCGCGCCTGCCGCGAAGCCGACGGCTCCGGTCTCGCCTCTTGAACCCGTCGCAGAACTGACGCCGGTCGAGTGACACGCCAAGGCGGGCAGTGGACGACAATTCAAATCCTGTACAATTCAATCCTGTATAAGAAAGCAACGCAATGACTATTCAGAAAATCCTATCCGCGGCGGCGGCGGTCGCTTTGACCGGTTGCGCCACATTCGAGAGTTTTGACAATTCCGATCCGGTGGTCGGCAACTGGGGGCTCAAGCTGCCGTACGCGAGCATGAACGCGGGGCACATGATCGTCTCGCGCGACGCTGCCGGCGCGCCGCACGCTCTCGTGCTGTGGCGCTGGGCGTCACCCGTCGAGATGAAGAACGTCGCTGTCGACGGCGGCAAGTTCTCGTTCAAGCATCCGTCCGGCTTCACTGTCGAGGGGTCCGTGTCCGGGATGGCGATGAACGCCAAAGTCGTCGACAAGAACGGCAAGGAAATAGGCGACATGGTCGGGTGGAGAAATCCGCCCGTGCCTGCCGGCGTGTCGACAAAAGACGCCAAGTTCGGCGAGCCCGTGGATCTCCTGGCCGACGGACTGGACGGATGGGAGTCGATGAATCCCGGCGCGAAGTTCGGCTGGTCGTTCAAGGACGGCGTGCTTTCAAACGCTCTCGGTCTCAAGCCCGACGGGTCCTGGGCCGGCGGCGGCGCCAACCTCAAGACAAAGAGGGCCGACTTCTACGACTTCAACCTCGAATACGACGTGCGCGTGCCGGCGAAGTCCAATTCCGGCGTGTATCTGCGCGGCCGCTATGAGGTGCAGGTCGTGGACAGCTACGGCAAGCCGGTCGACTCCCACAACAGGGCGGCCTACTACGGGCGCGTGGCGCCGAAGGTCGCCGTCGAGAAAGCGCCTGGCGAGTGGCAGCACGTCAACGTGACGCTCTACAAGCGGCATCTCACAGTCGAGCTCAACGGCGTGACGATCATCGACAACGCGCCGGTCGTCGGCGTGACCGGCGGCGCAATGGATGCCAACGAGTTCGTGTCGGGCCCGATTTACCTGCAAGGCGACCATTCCGACGCGGACTTCAGAAACATGGTGCTGCGTCCGGCGGTAAACTGACGGAAAGAGGAGTCGTCCGATGAACAGGATCTTGGTGCTTTTAACGGTCATGACAGCAGCCGGCGCGCTCTTTGCGGGACGCCCCGTCGCCAGATGGGACGTCGTGCCGTACCAGGCCGTGAAAGGCGTTTTCAAAGCGGGCGTCGTCGCGTATCACGAGAAGGGCGTCAAGGTCGAGTTCATCATAAACAAAAAGTCCAGGCTGACGGTTGACGAACCCGTCCTCAACGAACGAACAGGAGTGAAGGAGTATGTCTTTCCGTTCGCGCCGGCGAAGTTCAAGGACGGGCTTGTCAACATAAACGCGAGGGTGACGGCCGAGGGCGAGGAGCCCTACGACCTGCCCCCGCTGCCGCTGTTTGCGAACGCCCGCGGCGCCTTCGACCCCAAGAAGACGATATGGGTCGACGCAAAGACCGGCAACGACTTCGACACCGGCGAGGAGGGCTCGCCGCTCAAGTCCCTGAAGCAGGCCGTGAAGAAAGCCGGGGACGGCGGGCTTGTATACCTGCGTCCCGGAGTCTACACGCTCAAGATGCTCGGCGGCGGATTCGACCGCAGGTTCTGGACGCGCGTAGAGCCGGCGCCGGGAGTCCCGCCGCATTCCGTGCAGATAACCGCGGGCAGGCCGGGCACGGACAAGCTGCACTTCAAGAATCTCGACTTCACGTGCAGCATCGACGGCGACTATGGCGCGATAGTGATGGGCGAGGGCGGCAAGTCCATGGCCTGGTTCGAGAACTGCACGTTCCGCAATCTGAAGGGACGCGAGGGCGGCAAGGCGGTCCCGTTCGGCAACAAGCTGCGCGCTTTCGTGACGGGAGGCTCGACACGCGACATGTGGCAGGGCCCGGTCTGCGAGATTCTGAGAAGACACAAGATATCGAGTGTTTCCGGCACGGTCTTCGCTTGCGACAACTGCCTCGTGGCGGAGTGCGAAGTGGACGATGTGGACGCTGGCGGCTTCGACGACGTGCCGGATTTGATCAGCTGCTTCTCGGTGCCGCCGAAGTGGTGCAGCGACGTGATATGCACGGGCGTAAGGGGAACGGGACTGAATTGCAGGGCGTTTTCGGCGCAGCAGTTGCGCGACGCCGCGTTTGTCAATGTCGCGTGCGAAGGATTGGTGTCGAGGGGCGCGGTGTATTCGCGATTCTCGGAAGGTCTCGAAAACGTCATTTTCGACAAGGTTTCCGCCAAAGGCCAGCATTGGCTGTGGATGACATCCAAGAACGGCCGCGGAGACCTCAAGCCGAAAGACGCGAGGCTCTTGCGGTGCGAGTTCGGCACGATGGACGGGTACGCGCCTACAGACGGTTCGGCGGGTCTGCTCGTGCAAGACTGCACTTTCGAAGGCGAGGCCAAATGACGGCCGTGCGTACATGCGGCGCCGCGGATGCGGCAGGATCGGAGAAATACTTTTGAAGCAATATTCCAAGGAGAACAATGAGCGAAATCAGCGAACAGCAGAGAAGGCATTCGGCGGCGCACTTGACGGCGCGCGCCGTACAGAACGTTTTTGAAGACGTGCAGGTCGATATTGGCCCGGCGACGGACGAGGGCTTCTACTACGACTTCGACCTGCCTCACCGTCTCACGCCGGACGACTTCCCTAAAATCGAGGCGGAGATCGCCCGTCTCATAGCACTTGACGAACCGTTCGTCAAGCGCATTGTCTCGCGCGACGAGTGCGCAAAGATGCTCGAAGGCCAGCACTACAAGCTGGAACGCCTCGGCGACATACCGGAAGGAGAGGACATATCGACATACACCGTAGGCGACTACGTCGAGATGTGCCGCGGACCCCATGTCGAGCATTCGGGGCAAATCGGCGTCGTCAAACTCATGAGAGTCGCGGGCTCGTACTACCGCGGCGACGAACACAACAAGATGCTCCAGCGCATATACGGAATCGTCGCGAAGGACGAGGCGGAGCTTAAGGCCGTGCTCGACAGGATCGAAGAGGCGAAACGCCGCGACCACCGCAAGCTCGGCGTCGAGCTGGATTTGTTCCACCTCGATCCGGAAGACCCGGGACAGATTTTCTGGCATCCCCGCGGATGGAGCATCTACGTTGCGCTCCAGGACTATATGCGCGCGAAGCTGGTAAAGGACGGCTATCAGGAAGTCAATACGCCGGCGCTGATGCCGCGCTCGCTCTGGGAGCGCAGCGGCCACTGGGACCACTACAAGGCAAACATGTTCATCACCGAGTCCGAGAAGCGCATTTTCGCCGTCAAGCCCATGAACTGTCCCGGCGCGCTGGAGATCTTCAAAAGCCGCATGCGCTCCTACAAGGACCTGCCGCTGAGACTCGCGGAGTTCGGACACTGCGCGCGCAACGAACCGAGCGGTACGTTGCACGGCATAATGCGCGTCCGAGGATTCGTCCAGGATGACGCCCATATAATCTGCACCGAAGAGCAGATCGAAGAGGAGGTCGCCAAATTCTGCCGTCTTCTGAAAGACGTCTACAAGGATTTCGGATTCGACAAGAACCTTCTCGTGAAGCTCAGCACCATGCCCGAAGACCATGTCGGCGACGAGGCGACGTGGCAGCACGCCGAGTCCGCTCTCGCGGCCGCATGCAAGGCGAGCGGCATGGAATACGTCATCCAGCCCGGCGAAGGCGCGTTCTACGGCCCCAAACTGGAGTTTACTCTGATCGACGCTCTCGGGCGCGCATGGCAGTGCGGCACGATACAGCTGGACTATCAGCTGCCCAGCGCCGAGCGTCTGAACGCCGAGTATGTCGGTCCCGACGGACAGAAGCACCATCCCGTCATGCTGCATAGAGCCGTTCTCGGTTCGCTGGAGCGCTTCATCGGCATACTCATAGAACATTACGCCGGGGCCTTCCCGCTCTGGCTCTCGCCGGAGCAGGTCCGGGTGCTGCCCGTCAGCGACAAGGCGCTTGGATATGCCGGGAAAGTGAGCGAGACGCTCACAGCGGCCGGCTACCGCGTCACGGTCGACGCATCGGCCGACAAGCTGGGCGCGAAGATCAGAGAAGCCACAATGCAGAAGGTGCCGTACCAGGTCGTTGTCGGCCCGAGGGACGAGGCGGCAGGCACGGTGTCGGTAAGGTCGCGCTCCGCCGGAGATCTCGGCGCCATGCAGATGGACGGATTCCTCGAACGGCTCGCCGGCGAAATGGATTCGAGGGTCTGAGCGGCCGCATATGCAAACTCCGGAAAGAAGATATTCGATCGCGCGGATTCGCCAAGTGTCCGCAATGCTTTTCGTCTACGCCGTGTTCTACGTGTGCAGACTCGCGTTTTCGGCGTCCAAGAAAGGCATGATCGAGCAAGGCGCCTACACGCCTGCCGAGATCGGCTATGTCGGTTCGTCCATGCTCTTCGCCTACGCTATAGGCAAAGTGGTGAACGGCTTCATAGCCGATCGCGTGAACGTGAAGAAGTACATAATGCTTGGGCTGTTCGTCTCGTCTCTCGCGAATCTTCTGGTGGGCTTTCACATACCGGCGCTGATGCTGGCGGTAGTCTGGTTCGTGAACGGCTTCGCGCAGGCGTCCGGTTCGCCGTGTTGCGTCGTCGCGCTGTCTCGCTGGTGGCCTAAGGAGCGCAGAGGGACGTACTACGGCATATGGAGCTGTTCGAACAATCTGGGCGAGGTGCTCGCATATGTGCTGTCGGCCGGAATCGTCGTGTGGGTGGGACGGATGTTCGGCCCCGACTGGGCGTGGAAGAGCTGCTTCTGGGGTGCGGCCGCGTTCGGACTCGTCGGCATAACGGCGGCGGCGTTGTTTTTCGGGAACTCGCCCGAAGACGAAGGACTGCCGCCTGTTCCGGTGGATCCCGCCGACGCCAAAGTCGACACGGCGGGCGGCCAGAAAATCGCGCTTACATCGTCCGCGGTGTGGCTTATCGCGCTCGCCGGCGGATTTTTCGCGGCGAGCCGCTATGCCGTCATCGACTGGGGAATGTTCTTTCTTCAGGTCAAAAAAGGTTATTCGGAGGCGGGTGCCGCGACGGTGATTTCGGTGAACTCCATCGTCGGGGCCGTCTCTTCGGCCCTCTCCGGCATAATCTCGGACAGGTTCTTCAAGTCGAGCCGGCAGGAACTCGCGCTTTCGGCCGGCGTCATGAATGTCGTCGCGCTCGCTCTTTTCATGCTTGTGCCGGGGCGCCACGTCTGGGTGGATGTCACGGCGATGGTGCTGTTCGGATTCG
>CAMOXA010000072.1 GCA_946628745.1 uncultured Verrucomicrobiota bacterium
CACGAGAAGCTTGCCGTGTTCGTCAAACGGCAGATACCCGTGCATCATCCCCGAAATGCCGAGCGCGGCGAGACGCGCGAGCTTCACGCCGTATCTGGCCTCCACATCCGCCGCGCATTTCGCGTAGGCGTCGCGCACGCCGGACTCGATATCCTCGAGCGAATAGCTCCAAACCCCGTCGACAAGCTTGTTTTCCCAGTCGTGCGCGCCCTGCGCGACGACCTGAAAGGCGTCGTCGATCAAAACGGCCTTGATGCGGGTCGAGCCGAACTCGATGCCCATTACGGCCTTGCCTGCTTCTATGAAATCTTTCATTGACCGAACTCCTCTCAGCGAAGTTTCCACGCCAGGTCGGCGAGGAAGAGCTCCTTCTCGAGCGACTCGGGCGTCGTGTCTTTCGTGATATGGACGAACTCTATGCCCATGATGCGCGCCCAATCCGCCATCTGTTCGGCGGAGACGTCGAACGTGAGCACGGTGTGGTGGGCTCCGCCGGCCTGAATCCAGCACTCGACACCGGTCGTCAGATTGGGCATGGCCTGCCACATGACGCGGGCGACGGGAAGATTCGGCATCTTGTATATTGGCTTGACGACCTTGATATCCTGGCACACGAGACGGTAGCGTCCGCCCATGTCGACAAGCGAAAGGACAATCGCGTCGCCGGGATGTCCCTCGAAGACGAGACGGGCCGGATCGGCCTTGCCGCCTATGCCGAGCGGATGGACCTCGATCTTCGGCTTTGCGGCGGCGAGCGACGGGCAGACCTCGAGCATGTGGGCGCCGAGTGAATACTCCTTGCCTTTGGCGAGCTCGTAGGTGTAGTCTTCCATGAAAGCCGTGCCGCCCTTTTTGCCTTCACCCATCGCCTTGACGACGGCCGTCATGGCGGAAACCTTCCAGTCTCCTTCGCCGCCGTAGCCGTAGCCCTGCGCCATCAGACGCTGAGAGGCGAGACCCGGCAGCTGCTCCATGCCGTAAAGATCCTCGAATGTGTTCGTGAAGGCCATGCACCCTTCGGCGTCGAGCATCTTTTTCATGGCAATCTCCTCCTTGGCCTGATAGCGGACGGAGTCGATGTTTTTCGTATTGAACGTGTAGAGCTTCTTGTACTCTTTCATCAACGCGTCCACCTCGGCGTCCGTCACGGCGTCGATGTATTCGACGAGCTTGCCGACGGGCCATGTGTTGACCTGCCAGCAGAGCTTCTCCTGGACGCCCACCTTGTCGCCCTCTGTCACCGCGACATTGCGCATGTTGTCGCCGAAGCGCATGACCTTCAGATTTCTGGACACGTCGACGCCGACCGCGACGCGCATCCAGTCGCCGATGCGGCCTACGACCGTCTTGTCCTTCCAGTAGCCGGCGATGATCTTGCGCGGCATTCTGAGCCTGGCGGCGATAAAGCCGTGTTCGCGGTCGCCGTGCGCGGCCTGGTTGAGGTTCATGAAATCCATGTCGATGCCCTTGTCGGGAATCGACTCGTTGTACTGCGTCGCGAAATGCAGGTAGGGCTTCTGGAGAAGCTTGAGGCCGTTGAGCCACATCTTCGAGGGCGAGAACGTATGGCACCACGTGATGACGCCAGCGCACCTGCCGTCGAAATTAGCCGCCTTGACGGTATCAGTCGCCTCTTCGGGCGTCTTGACCGTGGTCTTGTAGACGATCTTGCACGGCAAAAGGCCGGTGGCGTTCATCTTGTCCGCCATCTCCTGCGCGCGCTTGGCGACGGTGTCCAGCACTTCGGGACCGTACAGGAACTGCGACCCCACCACGAACCAAAACTCGTAATCTTTGAGCGTTTTCATTTATCTGTTTTTCCTTGTTTTTTCTTGTATGCCTTCTTCAGTTGGCGACGATAATATATTTTCGCAAATTCGGCCGGTTCGGGCAATTTGAATTACTGCAATTCGCTTTGCACTTTCTGCATTTTTCTCCATTCGCCGGGGGTTTTCCCCCGGCGAGACGAAAACAGACGGCAGAAATACTGTTCGGACGCGAAGCCGGTGCGTGCGGCGACCTCGGCGGACGAAAGGTCCGTCTCGCGCAAAAGCCGCATCGCCTCGGAGAGCCTCAGATCGGAAAGGAACTTGTGCGGAGAGCATCCGAGCGCCGTCCTGAATGCCGCTTCAAGCGTTGTGTGCGACACGCCCGCGTGGTTGTACGCGTCGGAGGCGTTGACGCCTTCGGACATGTGTTCGCGCATAAACCTGACAACGTCTCTGAGCCAAGGCGGGTCTATCGGGTCGAAGTCGGTGGAGCCCCGTTCCACCACAGTGCGCGGGGGGATTTTGCGGTGGCGCGTTTTGATGTCGCGCGAGCCCAGCGCCCTGTCGCGCATGAGAGCCTCCAGAAGCCGCGCGCCCTGGCGCCCGACCTCGCGGGCGTTCGGGTCGATGGATGTTATACCGGGCGAAGAGAACATGCACAGCATCAGGTCGTCGTCGACCCCCATGACGGCGACGCGGTCGGGAACCTTCAGATCGGCGGCGTCTGCTGCATGGAGCACCTGGTAGGCACGCGCGTCGTTGGCGCAAAAGACGCCCGTCCTGTCTGGGAGCGACTTGAGAAAGCGCACGAGCCGCCGTTCGTCCGGCGCCGCGCCGAGCTTTTCCGGCTCAAGGAGAAGGCGCGACATGTCGCGCCGCGACGAATGGGCCATTTCGCAGACTGCCACGCGGCATCCGGTCTCGGCCACGGCGCGGCGGAACCCGTCGCGGCGCGCATCCGAAAACGGCGTGGACTTGAAACCGACAAAAGCGAAATTCGTGAACCGCCGCGAGATAAACCAGTCAGCCGCGAAACGGCTTATCGCCTCGTTGTCGCATTCGACGGACGACACGCCGGGGACGCGGCACTGTCCGTACATGTCGACGATCGGGATCTTGAAGGATGCGAAACGTCTGGCAGTGGATTCGTCGGGGATTCTCGCGATAATGCCGTCAAGCCGCCCCGCCCGCGTCTTTGCCTCGAGAGTCGAGACGTCGCCGCCGCCGGCGAACTCCCATCGTCCGGTCTTGGCCGCATAATCGGCAATGCCGATGGCGACTTCGCGTCCGTACTGGCGGGAGACGTCCAGATAGACGCCGACTCTGAAAGTCCTGCCATCCATTCGCCCGCTCTTGCAAAGCACAGACATGCGATTTCTAAAACCCGCCCGGTTGCGCGGGGCGGGCGCGCCGTCCGCGCACCGTCCCGTAGAAGGCGGGACGCTCTACCGCACGGCCGCGCCGAACGGTTTGGGCTGGGTCCACCGGTTGATGAGCGGGGTGATGGAGTTCATTATGAGAATGGCGAACGAACAGCCCTCGGGATACGAACCGAACTGGCGTATCAGCATGCAGAGAAGTCCGCAGCCGAAGCCGAAAATCAGCTTGCCCTTGGCCGTGATGGGCGAAGTGACGTAATCGGTCGCCATGAAGAACGCGCCTATCATCACGCCGCCGGCGAGCACCTGCATGTAGGCCGGGGCGCCGCCCGCCACGAGCGAGTAGACGTAGACAGTGGCGATAAAAGCGACCGGGATGTGCCAGGTGATGACCTTGCGCCAAAGAAGGTACGCCGCGCCGATCGCCAGGGCGACGGCCGATACTTCGCCTATGCACCCGGGCATGCATCCCAAGAGAAGATCCGAAACGCCGGGCAGGGACGAGAGCGCGTCCGGGGTGGGCGTGGCGCCGGCGGCGCATTCGGCGACATAGAGCTTCTTCATCGCCGCCAGAGGCGTCGCGGTCGTCATCGCGGCGGGGGTCTTCCACCAAAACGGCTTGAGCCACGTAGTCATCGGCCCGGTGAACGAGATCAGCATGAACGCGCGGGCGGCAAGGGCCGGGTTGAACGGATTCATGCCGATGCCGCCAAAGACCTGCTTGGCGACGCCTATCGCGAAAACAGAACCGACGACGGCCATCCAAAGCGGAATGCCTGCGGGGAGATTCAACGCGAGTAGAAGTCCGGTCAGCACCGCCGAAAGATCGCCGATCGTCGAGTCGCGCCCCATCGCCAGCCTGCAGAGGGCCTCCGTCGCGACGCACGTGGAAACGCACACGGCGATCGTCCAGACCGCAGGCAGGCCGAAGAACCATATTCCCGCCGCGGTCGCAGGCAGGAGGGCGAGTATCACGTCAAGCATGATCCGCGAGACGCTTGAGTTCGCGTGGGCGTGGGGCGAACTGGAGAGAATGTAGTGTTCAGCGGTTTCTTTCGGTTTCATTTCGTCTCGGCCTCCTTATTTCTTCTGCGCGGCGGCGGCAGCCTTGGCTTTCTCGGCGGCGATTCTCGCGCGTATGGAGTTCTTCGCGCGGCGGCAGCTCTGGGTTATCGTGCGGTAGGCCGGACAGCCGAAACTGCACGCGCCGCATTCTATGCAATCCATGACATGCGCGTCTTCGGCGGCCTTGACGTCGTTGGCGTCGACGGCCTTGGATATGAGCGCCGGATTAAGCCCCATCGGGCAGGCTCTCAGGCACCGTCCGCAGTTTATGCAAGCGTGGGACGAATACTGGAACACCCTGTCCTTCGACAGGAGCAGCAGTCCGGATGTCGTTTTCGTCGTGCCGATCTCCAGCGTGGACACGGCGAATCCCATCATCGTTCCGCCGGAGATCACCTTCGCAGGCGGCATCTTCTCTCCGCCGCAGAAAGCGACAAGATCTGAATATTTGGTCCCGGACGGAGCGAGAATGTTCTTCGGCTCGGCGACGGCGTCGCCCGAAACCGTGGTCACGCGCTCCAGAAGAGGCTCGCCCAGCTCGACGGCGTCGGCTATCGCGGCGACGGTGCCGACATTCTCGACGACGCACCCGACATCTATCGGCAGAGCGGGGGGCTCTGGAACGATGCGCTTTACCGTGGCGTAAATCTGGTGCTTTTCACTGCCTTGCGGATACAGCACCGGCAGAACCACGATCTCGACATTCCCTTCGATGTCGGCGAATGCCGCTTCCATAGCGGCGATGGCCTCGGGCTTGTTGGCCTCTATGGCGATGCGTACGGCAGGCCCGCCGAGAATCTTGCGCATGATTTCGACGCCGAGGCGGATGCGCGGCGCACGCTCCAGCATGACTCTGTAATCGGCAGTAAGATACGGTTCGCACTCCGCGCCGTTGAGAACAAGATATTCGCAGCGCTTGCCCGGCGGCGGGTTCAGTTTGACAGCGGTCGGGAAGCCCGCGCCGCCCATCCCGCATATTCCGGCTTCCTCGACGCGCTTGAGAAGTTCTTCGCGCGTCGCGCTCTTCCAGTCAAGCGGGGGCAGGACCGGTCCGCCGGCCGGCGCCAGCGCGGAGGCTCCCGACTCGCCTTCCGCCGGGGCTTCCGGTCTCGCCGTCGTATCGAGGATGACTGCGTCGGCCTTGCCGCCGGCGGGGCCTATGCGCTTCTCGACGGCCTTGACCTTGCCATCCGCGCTCGCGCGCACCAGCACCGAGATGAAACCGTTCTTTTCGCCGATGACCTGTCCGCGTCTTACAAAGTCGCCAGGCTTGACGAGACACTTCGCCGGCGCGCCGAGATGCTGGCTCATTGATATGACCAGCTCGGGCGGCACGGGCATCTTCTCTATCTGCCTGTCCCTGGCGAGTTCTTTATTGTAGTCGGGGTGGACGCCGCCCGAAAACTTGAATTGGCTCTTGACTGTCTTCATGCCGATAAATCCTCCATTCGCTGTTGCCGCACCGCATCAATGACCGGACTCGAAGTGCGGATCTTCGCTCATGCACTTTGCCGGGCACTTCGCGACAATCTGGGGATCGTCCGGCGGATTCGCGTAGTTGACTTTCGCCAGAAAGCCCTGGAACGTGAAGTGCCCGGCCTCCTTGCCGCCGGAGTTTTTCTCGCAAAGATGACACCCCATGCAACCGACGCCGCAGACCTTGCGGACCATCGGCCCTTTGTCGGGATTGTTGCACAAAACATGTATTGTCGCCGACGCGGGGACGAGTTCGATAAGCTTCTTGGGACAGACGGCGACGCACTTGCCGCAGCCTATGCACAGGCGCTTGTCGACTTTGGCGAGACCGTCGTGGATCGATATAGCGTTTTTCGGGCAGACGTTCGCGCACGCGCCGTAGCCCAGGCACCCGTATGTGCAGCCCTTGTCGCCGCCGGCGGTCATGGCCGCCACGCTGCAGTCGCAGATTCCGTTGTAGTCGCCTATGCGAATCGCCTCCGAGCGGGTGCCGCAACACTTGACGAGCGCGACACGCTTTTCGGTGGCGGCCGCGGCGACGCCGAGTATCTTGGCGATCGCGGCGGCGCAGGCGTCGCCGCCCGCCGCGCAAGCCCCGTTCGGGGCCGTGCCGGCGACAAGCGCGCGGGCGTAGCCGTCGCATCCCGGAAAGCCGCACCCGCCGCAATTGGCGCCGGGCAGTGCCGCGGTCACCATGCCGATTCGAGGGTCCTCCTTTACGCTGAGATATCTGTCGGCCACCGCAAGGGTGACAGCCGCCGCCAGACCTATGCCTGCTATGCAAACGATCGCTATTGTCATGTCTGAATCTCCTTGATGTCCGGTGTTCCGGCGCTAGTACGGCAGCTTCACAAGGCCCGAAAAGCCCATGAAAGCCAGCGAGAGAAGTCCGCCGGTCACGAGCGCGAGCGCAATCCCGCGGAAGCACCGCGGCGGATCGGCATGGGCGAGCTTTTCGCGGATTCCCGAAAAGATGACAAGCGCGAGCGAAAAGCCCAGAGCCGCCGCGAACGAGAAAAACACCGCCTCGCCGAAACTGGCGAGATACGATTTCGCCCCGGCGCCGGCCTCGGCGAGCGCGCGCAGCTTTTCGAGCTGGTTGTGGTTTATCTCCGCCGCGCCCAGCACCGCGCAATTGGTGGTTATAAGCGGCAGGAAGATACCGAGCGCCGCGTGGAGCGGCGGCAGAAAGCGCTTCATGGCGATGTCTATGAACTGGACCAGAGACGCGATCACAAGTATGAACGCAAGCGTATGGATGTACCCGAGACCGTTTGGAACCAGCAGCCAGTAGTCCAGACACCACGTCACAGCGGCGGCGACGGTCATCACGAAAACGACCGCGCCGGACATGCCGACGGCGGTATCGAGTTTCTTGGATACGCCAAGAAACGGACAACAGCCAAGAAAGCGGCTCAAAACGAAATTGTTTACGAGAACCGCACCGACCAACAGCATAAGGTAGTAACTCATGGTGAGTGTATTATACATCCACCGGCCCCGTCCTGTCAATCGCGAAAAAAATATGCAATGCCCGTTTTCGCGGCCGGGCGCGCGCCGGGCGCGGGCTATCCT
>CAMOXA010000073.1 GCA_946628745.1 uncultured Verrucomicrobiota bacterium
GACGAACTTTGTCGCGACGAGCGACAGCCTGCGCCGCACAGCCGAGCGGGTCGAACGCGGCGAGGGCACGATGGGCAAGCTTTTGAGCGCAGACGAGACGGTCTATAACGACATCAAGACTACAGTCACGAACCTTGCGGCCGTCACGACAAGCGTGCGCGAAGGCAAGGGCGTCGTGGGCAAACTCCTGAGCGACGACGAGACCGTGTACGACGACTTGAAGAAAACGCTGGCGAATGCGGCGGATATTTCGGAGCGGCTCAGAAACGGCGAAGGGCTCGCAGGGCACCTTCTCGCCAAGGACGACCCGATATACGGCGATCTGGACGCCGCGGTGAAGTCGTTCAGGACCGCATGCGAGACTTTCGACGCGAAGGAGACGATAGCTGGCGCGTCAAGGCTCATGGACAGCCTAAACGCGGTTGCAGACAGGCTCAAGGCCGGCGAGGGCACTGTAGGCAAGCTGCTCGCCGACGACGAGCTGTACGACGAGGTGAAAGGCCTGACCAAAGACGTAAGACAGGTAATCGACAATTTCAGAGACACGACGCCGATCTCGACGTTCGGGTCTCTGATAATGGGAGGCTTGTGATGACGGCGCTTCTGGCGATTTCTTTCTTCATGCACGCAGAGCCGCTGGACATGCCGCGGGCCGAGGCGTATTTCGTCAAGGACTCCGCAGGAGCGATGCGGCTTGAGGATCGCTACGAAGAACTGGATCTGTGGACCTCGCGCGCCGTTCTTGGCCGCTGGTCGGACGAGACGGGGCGCACGCTCGCCGTGGCGAAGCTGTTCGAGGTCGCGCCGAAGTTTCTGGGCGAGACGATGACCCGGCGCAAGTACGTCGCGAACGCGGCCCGTCCCGACAGAAAGAAAGACGCCGACGTGCGCCGCGACGCGATTTCGCGCCTGGCGCCGTTCGCGATATCCGAGGAGCCGTCTTCGCCGCATCAGGCGCTGCGAGGCTTCGAGGAGGTGATGTACTGGCACGGCACGAACACGTCCGCCGTGGTGTGTTCGTTTCTGCCGGAGGGCGCGCCGGACTGGTACCTCGCAGTGTGGGAACTGGCCGCCGGCGACGATTTCGCCGTTTCGCTCGAAACGTTCGAGGCGGAGTTTCTCGGCAGATGGGAAGAAATCGCCGCGAAAGACATCCGCTCGGAGGCGTATACCCTCGATGCCGAACTTGTGGCCGAAATCCAGCGCGAGAATCGCCGCGCGGCGCGCAACAGCCGCCGCAAGGGCGCCGAGCCGCCGGATCTAGAGAGGGAGCTTCTTCGCGCGGACGCGAAACACAGCGTCACGAACTATCCCGGCTGGCACGTCACCGACGCCGAAGAGTTCACGGTCCTCGACGACCTGCCGTCTGACAACGCTTTCGTGGCGGCGCTCACAAACGAGCTCGGCGTCATGAGGGCGAAGTACGCGGCGGCGGTCCCGTCGCCTGTTTCGGCCTCCAACGTGCTGGCTGTGGCGCGGATATACAAGGACCGCGACGAATACATGTCGGCGCTCGAGGCGAACGATGTCGAAGGCATCGACTGGAGCGCCGCGCACTGGAGCCAGGCGCGCCGCGAGGTCGTGGCCTATCTGCCGCCGGACGGCGGGCGAGAGCTTTTGAAGACGATACGCCACGAGGCGTTCCACCAGTACCTCTCCTACGCCTGTTCGATGATTGCCGCCTCGCCGTGGCTCAACGAGGGCTATGCGCAGTATTTCGAGGACGAAGAGTCGGCGGACTGGACGATCGCGGTGGACATAGACCAGGTCGCGGAGATGCTGCCGGGCGTGATGGGCATGGACTACGAAGCGTTCTACGAAGGTTCCGACGCGGAACGCTCTCTCAAGTACCGCGTGGCGTGGTCTATCGCGTACTTTCTGGAAAAGGGCGCCCCGAAAGTCAGGTTCGAACCATTCAAAGACCTAAAGACGAAATATGTCGCCGCGCTTCTCAGGAGCCACGACATGCGTCTGGCGACAGCGGAGGCTTTCGGCTCTAAGGACAATCTGGATCTCTTTGCGGCGGAATGGAAGAAGTTCTGGCGAAATATGTAGGCCGGCTCGCGCCGAGTCCGACCGGGGCGTTGCATCTGGGGAACGTCCGCACGTTCATGATAGCGTGGCTCAGCGCGAGGAGCCGCGGCGGCAGGGTCATCATGCGGATGGAAGATTTGGACCATCCGAAGGACAAGCCGGGCGCGGCGGCCGGCGCGCTCGAGGATTTAAGGTGGCTGGGCTTCGACTGGGACGAGGAATACGTCCAGTCGCGCCGGCGGGCGATATACCGCGACGCTCTCGCGGCGCTGAGGGCGAAGGGGCTGGTATATCCCTGCGTCTGCTCGCGTCGCGACGTGGAGGCCGCACAGTCGGCTCCGCATCAAGGCGAACAGCTGCACTATCCGGGCACATGCCGCGGCAGATTCGCAGACTGGCGCGCGGCGCGCGACTTCGCGGGGCGCGATCCGTGCTGGAGGTTCCGCGTCGAGCCTGGCACTGCAGTTTCGTTCGTTGATGCGTTCGCCGGCGAATACAGCCAGGATGTCGCCGGAAAGCTCGGGGACTTTCCGCTCGCGCGCGACGAAGACGGCGCCGGCTACACCCTCGCCGCGACAGTCGACGACATGCTCATGGGCGTTACCGAAGTCGTTCGCGGAGACGACCTTCTCGCGGCGACGCCCGCCCAGATTCTGGTTGCGCGCGCGCTCGCCCCGTCGGGTGTGCGCCCGTCGTACTGCCACGTGCCGCTGGTCGTCGGCCGCGACGGGCGCCGTCTTGCGAAGCGGCACGGCGACACGAGAATCGCTTCGTACCGCGCGGCCGGGGTCGAACCAGGCGCGATAATAGGGCGTCTCGCGGCGTCGTGCGGATGGTGCGAGCCGGGGGAGAACGCGTCGCTCGGGGATCTTCTCGGCGTTTTCTCGCTGGAGACGATACCACACAAGCCCGTTGTTTTGGTATAATGTACAAACCATGTCAGATATAGAATACAGAAACGAGGACGGAGAGGAAGGCGCGAAGCGCGTGAGAGCGCTTCTCGCCGGCGGCGGCGCCGATGGCTGCGCGTTCGAGGCCGACAATCTCGAGACGGAGGTTTTCGGGCTGCGGCTCAAGGCAGGCGAACTGCCGCGCGCCGGGCGGACGATGTCCTGGTCGCGCACCGCGCGGCGGCTCGGCGCGGGAAACGCGGCCGAACCCTCGACGGGACTGGCGGCGATAATCGGCATGGCTGTCGTGTTTGGCGCGCCGGTCGCCGGATTCGTCTGGATGTGTTGGAAGTTCAAATGGATTTGACAGGAGGCGACACATGGTCAAAGTTTTGTTTTTGGCGGTTCTGCAAGGCGTGGCCGAGTTTCTGCCCGTCTCGAGTTCGGGCCACCTCGTGATAGCGCAGCATCTCCTTGGCGTGAAGGAGCCGGGGATGCGTCTGGATATATGTCTGCACGTAGGCACGCTCGCGTCGATATTCGTTTTCTACGCGAAGCCGATAGGCAGGATTCTCGCGGGATGTTTTCTGCCGTCCGCCGACGCCGCCGTGCGCCGCGAATCGTGGATGTTCGCCGCGAAGATTCTCCTCAGCGCCATCCCCGCGGTAATAGTGTACTTCTGCTTCGCGGACCGGATAAAAGGCATGTTCGAGAACGCGCGGATGGTCGGCGCGCTTCTGATGTTCACGGGAGCGGTGCTTGTCGGCACGCGCTATCTGCCGCCCGGCGGCAGGGATGTGGGCTTTCTCAGGGCGTTCGCGATGGGGGCCGGACAGGCGCTCGCGATACTGCCCGGCGTTTCGCGCAGCGGCATGACGCTCGCGTGCGCTCGCGGCGGCAGGGTCGACCCCGAGAAAAGCGCCGAGTTCTCCTTTCTCATGTCCGCCCCACTCATAGTCGGCGCGCTGCTGCTGGAGATGAAGAATGCGTTCGCAGGCGTCGAGACCGACGCCGAGCAGCTGTCGTGGTGGGTGCTTGGCGCGGGAATGGCGGTCTCGGCTGTCGTGGGCTTTTTCTCGCTGAAGCTTCTCGTTAGGACGTTGAAGAGTTCTTCGTTCTGGCTGTTCGGGCCTTACTGCCTCGCGGCGGGACTCGCGACGCTCGTTTTCGTGCACTGACAGGAACCGGCACATGTCTCTGGCAACCGCAGTCATACGCCTGGCAACCGCGCTCGTACCGGTTAGAAGCGTCCGCAAGCGCATCCGCCGCAGGCTGATGGACGCCGGGCGCGACGCGAGATGCGCCCGCGAGCTGCCGGGAGTGCTGGCGCGGTACGAGGCGCACGAGCGCTCATGCCGCGCGAAACTCGCCTCCGGCGAAAAGCTCAAAGTCGCGTTTCTCGTTTGCGACGCGTCGATGTTCTCGGGCGAAAGCGTCTACCTGAAGATGCGCGGCGACCCGCGCTTCGAGTGTTTCATCGCGGTCGCGCCCCGCGTCTCGCGAGGCGAAGAGTTCATGCGCGAGACGTTCTCCAAGACCGTCCGCGCTCTCGCCGGGCGCTACGGCGACGCAGTGCGTCCGCTGCCATGCGTTCCAGGCGCGGCCGCCGCCGGTCTCGACGCCGATATCGTCTTCTCGACCATAGTGTACGAGGATCAGTCGCTCGCCGAGTACACTGTGGAGTCCCTGTCGCGCCGCTCGCTCGTCGCGATAATCTACTACGGCTACGGCGGACTTTTCGCGAGCAACGGGAAGAAGACGCCGTTCCTGCCCAACATAGTCTTCGCCTGGCGGTATTTCGTGTCCAACGAGGCGACTCGGCGGATGATGGCCGGACGCAATCCGCTCCTCGCGCGCTCGGTGCGCGTGGCGGGCTACTGCAAGATGGACCGTCTGGCGGACGAACTCGCCGCACGCCGCGCCGCCGCCGGGACGCCGCGCCGCAAAAAGGTGCTGGTGTGCCCCCACCACACGATAGACGCGCCCGCCGACGGCGCGCTCGCGCTTTCGACGTTCCTCGCGAACGCAGACGCGCTCGCCGCGCTGCCGGGGGCTTTCCCCGACGTCGATTTCGTCTTCAGGCCCCATCCTCTTCTCTTCGTGCGGCTGGCCACGCCTAAGTGGTGGGGCCCGGAGCGCACCGCAGCGTACCGCGCGAGGCTGGCGGCGATGCCGAACGTAGAGCTTCAGGAGGGTGGCGACTACTTCGCGACTTTCGCGGAATCCGACGCGATGATACACGATTGCGGGTCGTTCCTCGCAGAGTACTTCTACACAGGCCGGCCCCAGTGTTTCATGCTGCGGGAAGGCGACGGCACGACGCGCCAGCTTTTGCCGTTCAGCCACCGGCTTCTAAAGCACGTCTACACGGCGAGGACCCCGCACGACATCTTTTCGTTCGTGCGCGACGTCGTCGCCGGCGGGTGCGACCCGCTGGCTGAAGGCCGGGCGGAATTCGCCGCGAAAGAAGTGTGCGTCAACCATCCGGACGCGTCGGGCGCAGTCGTCGCCGAAATCGCGTCGGCCATCGAAGGAGCGGGCTGAACAGTTTAAACCAGGAAGGAGCAAGCAGAAATGAGCAATACGATCATCGGCTACACGAGCGGGGTCTACGACCTCTTCCACATCGGACACCTGAACCTTCTCAAGAACGCGAAGGGGCTTTGCGACAAGCTTGTCGTCGGCGTGAGCGTCGACGAACTCGTCGCCTACAAGCACAAGAAGGCCGTGATACCTTTCCAGGAACGCCTGGAGATAGTCCGTTCGATAAAGTATGTAGACGCGGCGATACCCCAGGACGACCTTGACAAGTTCAAGATGTGGGAGAAACTGCATTTCGACGTCCTCTTCGTGGGCGACGACTGGTTCAAGTCCGAGCGCTGGCAGGAGATGGAAAAGAAATTCGCCGAGGTCGGCGTGAGAGTGGTGTACTTCCCGTACACGAAAGGCACCAGTTCGACGCTGCTGTCGGCCACGCTCAAGAAGCTTCGCGAAGGACCGGAGTCGAAATGAAACTTCTGCAAACCAGGTTCGAAAAGGGCAAGTACGTCACGCGGCTTTGCGGTGTGCGCATATGGAAGCGGCCGGAAGAGGAACTTTCCGAGCAGGCTTCGCTTCTCAGGCGCGAACTCCTGTCGATCGCGGACGTGTCGAAGATGCCGCCGGCGCGCGGGATGGCGAGGGACGTCCAGCTGGCCGGCGTGGTCTTGCTCAAGGAAGTGCAGCGCGTCGCGCGCGAGAACGGATTCCACCCGTGGACGATAAGCGGCTCGCTTCTCGGCGTGGTGCGGCACGACGGCCATTGCATCCCGTGGGACGACGACGTCGACCAGGGGATGATACGCGAAGAGTATGCGAGATTCTGCGAAGTGTTCAACGAGAAGTGCCGCGACGGATATTTCGCCTGGCGCAGGTATTCGCGAAAGTGGAACCAGATAAAAATATCCCACCGCGATCTGCCGAAGGACGTAACGATGAGTGTAATGTCCTACGACCGCTATTACAAGCCGCTGCCGACTCTCGCCGAAAAGCACGCGCTGTTCATGCAGGTAAGGCGCGAGCAGGAGCGCGTCGCGGCGACGTACAAGGCCGGCGCCTCCGACGCGGAGCGTTTCGCCGCGCTTGAGGATTCCCGCGAGAGGGTGCTGCTGCGCGGCAAGGGGCCGGCGCCGGACGGATCGAAGCCCGCGATATTCCGCGGGGTGGAGTTTTCCGTGGCGGGGTGGGTAAAGGAGGCCGTCTACGATTATGACGACATATTCCCTCTTCGTCCGGCGAAGTTCGAGGGCGTGGACGTTCTGGTGCCGAACGATCCTGAGACCGTCCTTACATACAATTACGGCGACTGGGCCGCCTGGCCGAAGCGGTTGAAGCCTCACCATCCGGCGTCGCGGTTCGACATGGAGAAGGCTCTCGCCCTTAGAAAGTTCCTCAAGACCCACGGCTGACGGGAGGCGCACTATGGACATTCACGAAACGATACAGTCAATGGGACGCAAGGCGCGCGCCGCCGCGGCCGAATTGAGAAAACTTGGCACCGGGGACAAAAACGCGATTCTTGAAGCGATCGCAAAGAGCCTTGAGCGCGCCAAAGACGCGATATTCCAGGCGAACGCCGAGGATGTCGCTGCGGCGCAGGCGGCAGGGCTCCAGCCGGCCATGGTCGACAGGCTGACGCTCACAGGGTCGCGGTTCAAGGCGATGGTCGACGGCGTCAGGCACGTGGCGGCGCTGCCGGATCCCGTCGGCGAGACGATTTGGACGAGGGAGCGCCCGAGCGGAATCTCGATACGCAAGGTTCGCGAGCCGGTCGGC
>CAMOXA010000074.1 GCA_946628745.1 uncultured Verrucomicrobiota bacterium
CGAGGGTAGTGCGGGACTCGCCCGTGCGAGAGTAGGACGCCGCCGGCTCTTTTTTATTATTTTGAGGGGTACAGATGAAGTTTGTCCTTAATTTGACTTTAATTGCATTTGCCGCGGTTGGATTCGCCGCGGAATCGCGCATATACCTTGGTTCTTGTCCAAGCGTATCCCCTGACGGCCATTCATTCGTCTTCGAATGGAACGATTCGCTTTGGTCCGCCTCCACGAGTGGCGGGCGAGCTGTCCGCATTACGCCGGAGGAGTCTAAAGAAGCTTTTCCTGTCATGTCACCAGATGGCCGGCGTGTCGCATTTCTCTCAAACAGAGACGGGGCTTGGAAGATTTTTGCAATGGAACTGTCGACGGGCGACGTCCGGCAAATTTCCCATCATAGCGAGTATACTCAGATCTGCGGATGGTCTGCCGACGGCAAAACTCTCGTCGGCACGTCTATTCGCGATCATGCTGCGAGCGACGTAGCTCAGCGCGTTACATTTTATGACATGAACGGCAGGGAGAGTTATCCGCTTGACCGGGTTGTCGCGACGGGAGCTGTGCTTTCACCGGATGGGCACACATTGGCGTTTACGCGGCGTGGTGAAAACCTCTACCGGAAGCGTCGTTGCGGGAAGTCTCCGACCGACGCCGAAATCTGGCTCTACGACCTGGTGTCGAGAAAGTTTGCAAAACCGGCGACCCTGTCAGAAAGCGCCCATTCCCCCGTATGGCGACCAGACGGCAAGGCGTTCTACTACCTTGGACGCAAGCCGGGTGATGTGGTCGCGGCAGTCAGAGAGTATTCGCTTTCCGGTGAAGACCGCGAAGTCGTTTCTTTTGGAGAGGATGCGGCATTCCAGCCGACAGTGTCGTCGGATGGTCATACGATGCTGGTTCGCGCATGTTTTGATTTTTGGCGTTTAGACCCGACGGAATCCAGACCTACCCCCGAACGGATTGTCTTGCGAGCAGACGGCTTCCAGCCGCGAGGCAATGGAACGCGCCGCCGGTTTTACGAGAAAGCGTGGAACAACGACTACGGCGGCGATATCTCCTTCTGTTCGGCAGGAAAGGAGGTGGCGTTTACGGCAGGCGGCGGATTGTATGCAATGGATTTGAAGATTCGCTCGCCGCGGCTGGTGGCAGACGTTCCGCGCGCACGCATTGCCGAGTGCATGTTCAATACCGAGGGCTCTGGACTTTACTATCTCGTCGACTACGGCGACAGAACCGACCTTTGCGTTGCAAGGCGCACCGATACCGCGCTGCCGTGGTGGGAGAACAGCAAATTTGAGCTTAAGACATTGCATTCGACTTGGGAGGTGCTGTTCAATTTCTCCGTTTCGCCGGACGGCGGCCGCCTCGCCTGGGATGACAACCTCGGAACAATGACGTTCGCAGATGCGCAGGGCAATGTAACAGGACGCAGTCCCGAATCCGGCGGATGCGGGACTTACGCGTGGAGCCCCGACGGGCGCTATGTCGCCGCGAGCCTTCTTGACGCGAACAACAACAGCGATGTTTGGATACTGGATATCGATGGAGAACATGCGCCTTGCAACCTTTCCCGCAATTGGGACTGGGACGGGCATCCTGCCTGGAGCCCCGACGGCAAAATTATCGCGTGGTCCGGCAAACGGCCTGGCTCTGCCGTCAATGAAATATTTTACGTCTACGTCGACCCCGAAGACGAAGCGAACGACAAGCGGGATTTCGTGGAATCTTCGCGTCGAGAGCTTGGCCTAGGCAAGAAAAGCGACGGAGGAAGCCAGCCGTCCGCCGAAACAGTCACGAAAATAGTTTTTGACGGTATCGAAGACCGCATCCGGAGCACGAGAATCGCCGGTGTGATGCCTTTCTTTTCGCACGATTCCAGAACGCTTGCCTACGATTCGGGGAGTGGCACGGATACGATACATCTGCCGGACAGGATGAAGCCGGTTCGCTTGACCGACAAGCGCGGACAGTGTGCGCAGTGGTATGCGCAAGACGATTGTCTCGCCTGGAATGTGGACGGCCACCCGGCGCACAAGTCGACGATTTACGACTTCAAGGTGTTTAGAGAAGACGATATGGCAGACTATCGCGAGCTGGTCTTTAGAACTGCATGGGCGAGAATCCGCGACAGGTTCTATGACAGGAATTACCATGGAGCGCAATGGAACGCTGTCAGAGAAAAGTATCTGCCTGCCGCCAGAGAGGCGTCGAGCTACAGCGTGTTTACGCGCGTAATGGATATGATGCTGGGCGAGCTTGACGCCTCCCATCTCGGTTTCTATCCGTCGCAGTCTGCCGAACGCGAATGGGTAAGATCCCCGGCGTTGCACAACTGGACGCTCTACACGGGGCATCTGGGCGTCAAGTTCAAGCCTGGCACAAGCGAGATTTCAGAGGTGATTCCCGATTCGCCAGCCGACGGAGTGCTGGCAGCAGGCGATGTCATTGTGGCGATTGACGGACGCAGACTTACGGATGATTCGCCGGTCGCAGAGTTCCTGAACACGCCAGAATACCGGCAGGTCCAGATATTGCTCAAAGGAAGAGAGGACGAGCCTTTGTACATAAAGCCCGCGAGTTACGCCGCGATTCGCGATCTTATCAAAAAGGATAATGTGAAGGCTGTGCGCCGCAGCGTGCACGGAGCGAGCGGTGGCAGAATCGGGTATCTTGCCGTGCCGCAGATGAATATCGATTCGTACAGCAAGTTCGAAGGCGAAGTGTTTTCTGAAGGATGGGACAAGGATGCGCTTGTGATAGATCTGCGCGGCAACCTCGGAGGGTTTACCGGCGACAGGCTTCTCGCGGTGTTGTGCGGTGGCGACCACTCGCGTTCGGTTACGCCGAACGGGATGACGGGCTATATATTCGAATACTGGACCCACCCGGTTTTCTCCAAGCCAATCGCTGTGATTGTGGATGAGAGGGTTCAGTCCAATGGCGAAATTTTCACTCATGCGATAAAGTCTATGAAGCGGGGAGTTGTCGTCGGGCGGCGTACATCCGGATCGGTGATAGCGACGCTCGATCGTCCGTTGCTTGACTACGGCATGTTCAGAGATGCGTTCTGGGGATGGTTTCTTCTGGACGGGTCCGACATGGAGAACAACGGTGTCGTGCCCGACATCCCAGTGGACATTACGCCGGAAGACGAGTATGCAGGGCGCGATCCGCAACTTGACGCGGCCGTGTCGGCTTTGCTTCGGGAAATCGCCTCGCCGAAGAAGCAGTTTTCTCCCCGCTACGCCAAGTAATATGATATAATATCCCAAATGGCCAAAAAGGTTATAATTCTGGGTGCAACCGGTTCGATAGGCATGAACGCCGTCGAAGTGGTCCGGTCGCACCCAGACGACTTTCGCGTGACGGCGGTCGCTGCGCTTCGTTCACGAGAGAAGTGCGAAGCTGTCGCGAAAGAGCTTGGAGCAAAGTGCTACACAGGTGCGACTGGCGCCATGGCCGCCATCTTGGAAAACGAAGCGGACGTCTGCCTAGTCGCGACAGTCGGCATGAGCGGGCTTGCGCCGACGGTAGCGGCGATACGCAAAGGGATGGATGTGGCGCTTGCAACAAAGGAAGTCATGGTAATGGCCGGCGAGTTCGTGACAGCCGAGGCCAAGAAGCGGGGCGTGCGGCTTCTGCCGGTAGACAGCGAGCATTCTGCTATATTCCAGTGTCTTGCCGGAGCGTCGCCAAAAACGGTAGACTCCTTGACTCTTACTGCATCCGGGGGGCCGTTTCTGGACGGACCTGCCGATCTTTCGTCTGTGACTGTCGAACAGGCCCTCAATCATCCAAGATGGAAGATGGGGCCGAAAGTCACGGTTGATTCCGCGACTATGATGAACAAAGGCTTTGAGATGCTGGAGGCCAGATGGCTTTTCGACGTGCCGATGGAGAAAATAGACGTTGTCGTGCATCCGGAGTCGATAGTGCACAGCCTTGTCACGTTTACCGACGGCGCAACGCTGGCGCAGATGTCGCCTCCGGATATGCGCGTCGCCATACAGTACGCTTTGACATGGCCGGGCCGGCTCGCGTCGGAAAGGGCGCGGCTAGCCCTCGCGGCGATTGGCAAACTGACGTTCCGCAAGCCAGACCCCGTAAGGTTTCCATGTCTCAGGCTAGTCAAAGAGGCGTGTGCGGCGGGCGGATGCGCCACGGCGGTTCTGGCAGCTGCGGACGAATGGGCGGTCAACGCTTTCCTTGAAGGCCGCATCGGCTATCTAGACATAGCCGCAACGGTGGAGCGTTGTCTTGAACGCGCTCCGAAGATGCAGTGCGACTCGATTGAAGCCGTACTCGAGGCGAGTGAATGGACGATGAATGCTCTCTCTCAGTCCGGCGGGAGCAACGGAGGTTCTAAATGATCTGGAGTTTGATAGGCGATGTATTGGTGACGGCGTATTACATAGCAATCTGCGTGCTGTTGTTTTCCGTTTCGATTGCCATACACGAGTTCGGGCATTTTATCGTGGCTTTGAAGCTCGGCTACAGAGTTGAGCGTTTTTCGCTAGGCTTCGGGCCTGCTATCTGGAAAAAGACATGGAGGGGCGTCGAGTATCGCGTAAGCTGGATACCGCTCGGTGGATACGTTTCGATTCCCGACGTCGACCCTGAAGGCACCAAGGCGCTGGAAGGCTCGACCGGCAAAGCCTCGGAGAAGAAAGTCGAAATGCCGCCATGGAAGGATCTGCTTGTCGCTCTTGCGGGTCCTGCGATGAACGTTGTTCTGGCTTTCGCGCTGGCGACAATTCTCTATTTTGCTCCTGGAGCGCACTTTGGCATATCTCCGGCCGTAGTGGGCGATGTCGTAGTCGACGGTCCTGCGGACAAGGGCGGGCTCGCGGCAGGGGACGAGGTAGTGTCCGTGGACGGGCATAAAATCGAGAGTTGGAGCGACATGAATGTCGAGGTCCAGTTTGCCGCGGGACGGGAGGTTGACTTTGTCGTGCTGAGAAACGGGGTGGAGCGCACGCTTAAGATAACGCCGGTTGTCAAAGAGAACGGGGTCGCATACATAGACGCAATAAAGTTTCTTGACGGTGACGCGCATTACGCGATGTGGATGCAACGCCGCGGCATACTAGACCAGGTCGTGTGGGACGCCGGCGCGGTTTTCAGGGCGTTGAAAGGCTTGGTCACACCCAAGGAAATGAAAGCGACCGGCAAAGCGGTAGGCGGGCCTGTCCTAATCGCGCAGGGTACGTACAAGACCATACGACGCGACAAGTGGGACGGTGTCGGTTTCTTGCGCATGATAAACACGAATCTTGCCGTAATGAATCTTTTGCCGATTCCGGTTTTGGACGGCGGATTGATACTATTCTCGCTTGTCGCGATCGTATTCCGCCGGCGCATTCCCGAAAAGATCGCAGCCCCGATTACAACAGTGTTCATGTATCTGATTGTCGGGCTTATGCTGTTCTTGGTCGTGAGCGATTTTTTTAAAATGAAACGACTCGGCAAGCATGTTGAAATCGGGCAGTTGAAGTCCGAGGTCGAAGCGTCCGGAGCCGAACGGCCGGCTGAAAACGGCTCAATGCCGGCCGCGGAGGAAAATGAATCGGCGAAATGACACAAGAAGTGTGAATGTCGGCCGGGTCGTGGTCGGCGGGGGCGCTCCGGTGAGCGTCCAGACGATGTGCAATCTAGATCCGCACGACGCGGTTGCGATAGCTGCGCAGGCGAATTCCGCCGCGGCGCTCGGGTGCGGCATATTCAGGATAACCGTGCCTGATGTCGAGGCTGCCGGGACATTGGGAGAAGTCAAGAAACTTACAGCAGTGCCGATTGTCGCCGACATACACTTCGACTACCGTTGCGCGTTGGCGGCGATAGAGTGCGGAACCGACGCGCTCAGATTGAACCCCGGCAATATCGGCTCTCGCGACAGGGTCCAGGCTGTTGCGCGTGCGGCGAAGGAACGCGGCGTGCCAATCAGGATTGGCGTCAACATGGGCAGTCTGCAGAAGGATCTGGCCGAGAGAATGTTCGCCGGACGGCTGTCTCACGCCGAGGCTCTCTGCGAGTCGGCGCTGGGGCATTTGAAACTATTGGAAGATGAAGGCTTTCGCGATGTCGTCATATCCGCGAAGGCGTCAAACGTCCCCGACACGCTCGCGGTGTACAGGCTTCTTGCAGAAAGAACGGACTGCCCGTTGCACCTTGGCGTGACCGAGGCCGGAACGCTGTTGCCGGGGACGGTCAGAAGTTCAGTCGCGCTAGGGATACTTCTCTCCGAAGGGATCGGCGACACGATACGCGTATCGCTTACGGACCGGCCGGAGCGCGAGGTGAGGGCGGGCATGGAGATTTTGCGGTCGCTCGGACTGCGCGCGCCGGGGCCGTCTATAACATCGTGCCCTACGTGCGGCCGTACTAAAGTGGATTTGTTCAAGGTCGCTTCCGAAGTCGAAGAGGCGCTGGAAGGGCTTTACGCCAGGCGTGTCGCAAAGGGAGCGCCGGCGCGTCCGTTCCCCCGCGTGGCTGTAATGGGATGTGCGGTCAACGGGCCGGGCGAAGCGAAGGGGGCCGATATCGCGCTTTGCGGCGGCGATGGCGAATTTGTTCTGTATGTAAAGGGCGTGCCTTCCGGAAAAGTTTCCGAGGCAGAAGCGACTAGGAGGATTGTTGAATATGTGGTTTCTCTATGACAATGCCGCGGTCCTGGCGGCCGCTGGAGTTTGTTGCGCGCTGGCGTGGCTGTACGGCGGTATTGTGGCTTCGGCGCTTTTGCCGACGATCCCGTGGCTTGTGGCCATTCTCTTCGAGATGATGCTGTGCTTTCCTCAAAGGCACAAGGGCGAGACTACGTACGATGCCAGAAAACGTGTCTGGCACCATCTGAAACGCGACCCCCTTGCATGGACCGTTCTGGCGTTTCTTGTGATGCTTGCCATCCCGTTCGTTAACAAGGGGTTGTGCCCGTGTTGCGACTATCCCGCGATAAACTTCGACGGCATGAGCCAGCAGCCGCCGATACCGTTTCTGCCGTATTGCGTGAACAGGCTCGAGCATCTCAATGTTTTCATCTGGTTTCTTGCGGCGCTTGTCGCGATGCTGGCCGTAAAGCACTCGATGCTCAAGCGCGGCAAGAGGCTGCTTCTCAGACTGGTGGTCTGGAACGGGCTCGGGCTCAGCCTGGTCGGCATGCTCCAGCGCATAACCGGCGCCGAGGCGCCACTCTGGTCGGCCGGCTGCGGCGAAGCCG